>DASXPQ010000213.1:0-7268 GCA_036493575.1 Pirellulales bacterium | reverse complement strand
GGTTATCTTCCGTCAACTTCGCCATTTTTTCTGCCCCTGCCGCAGTAAACGAAATTGAAACCACCGGCTGCCCGCGATCGTCGGTAGTTGCTGTGGCCTCCGCAAAGTCGGCATTGGTCAATTCCGCTTCCGGATGCACATAGATTTTTACGTTCGGACCATCCGGCGCCACAGCCTCGCTTAACCCAACCGCCGGTTGATTCTCCGCTCGATGAAATTCAATTTTCATCGAGTTGGAACCCGACGATTCAGGTGGAGGATTTGCTGCCGGCGCGTCCGATCCGGGACTTTTGTCCCACGATCGATCCGCCGGCTGCGGATTCAACTTTGCTTCATCGACTACGTCGCGCCAATTGACCATAAGGCTGGCTCGAAGCGTGTTCGGATCGGCATTGTTGGAAATGACTTGCACGTGGCCATCGGCAAAACCAGCCAGGAAATTCGCCGTCTCTAAATTCCCGCCAAATGGCGGCAGCGGTTTAGTCAGGTCGTCATCAATTTCAATATCCTCAGGCTTGGTCCAGGGGATATCTCTTTTGGCTTCAACAAGCATGATGGTATTGGCCTTCCCATCGGTGACCTCGCTCATCTTCCATCCTTCTTCACTGCCGCCAAACAAACCCTTACCCCTCGGCATAAAATAGGACGAATTCGTGCTGGCATGATTTTCATGAGGATCGCGAAACACCGCTGGCATTTTCGCAATCAGCGTTTTGTTGTGTTCGCTATCCCACGGTTCATCGAGATGGAATTCTTTATACAGCGAGTCCTCCTCGAGGAATGGCAATATCGCCACTCGCCAGCTCAATAGCTGCTTGCCGTCCTTATCTCGAATTGCTGCCGGCGGGAAATGCTTCTTCGCGGCCAAGAAGTTATACATGGCCAGCGCAAGCTGCTTGAGGTTATTCATGCTCTGGCTGCGCATCGCAGCCTCACGGCTGGCCGCAACCGCCGGCATCAAAAATCCCGCAATCACCGACTGGTTCAGATCGAAACGCGTTGAAACTTCAACCGATTGATTCGAAGAGCTAATTTTCGCGTCGGTCAGCGACTTGACCGCCATGTCGAAAAACTGATTGATCTGCCCAACCTGCTCCGCAGTGGCTTCTGCCGGCGTCGATTGCCGCCACGCTTGCATTTTGGCTTGCAATAAATTCAAGCCCACCGTCCGCAGCGCCTCCAAGGTTTTGGCGACCTGCTGCGCCCCATCGGTCGAATCACAAACAAACCGCGCGTGAAAACCGACGCTCCCCGCCGCTTGCATATCAACCCCGGCGTATCCGTACTCCACTTTCACATGATCGATCAGCGGCAAAAACATCGCCACCGCAGGATTCGACTCAAAATCCTTCGGCAGTTTGTCCAAACCCGCCATCGCTTTCAGAATCGACATGTCCGCTCGCACGGCAACCGGCTGACTTTGAAATTCAGGAAAGTCGCTGGCTTTCATCAACTCCTCGCCGCCGCGGACAATCTTCAAAATTTCTTCCTTCGGACCGAAAATCAATGTGCGATCATCGGGAATATAAAAACTGGGGCCCGACGGATCGACGACGAAATACTCTTTCCCCTCCAATTTCTCTGCGCGAATTGCCGGACCCTGTTGGTCGCCGCCCAGCCTAAGAAGTGTTTGCTTCCAATCGTGCGGTGCCTGCGTCCGCACGATAAACCGATCGTACTGCGGCCCGGGGCTCGGTATCACTAGTCGAGTCCTCACCACCTCAACGTCAGCCACATCTGATACCTTTATCCCGTATTTCTTTTCAAAATTGGTATCCTTCTCGAATAGAGCCGCAAATTTTTCCACAGAAGTTAATTTGATCACTTCGCCGGGACTGATCGCAAACACAAGCTTGGCATCCGCTGGCACGAATTCGAAAGTGCGCAAGCCTTTGGAGTCCGCCGGCCTCGCATTCCCGATCTGATGAAGTTCTTTCGGCAAACGATCGAGTTGTTTTTCCTCAGGCGGCGCCGCCAAGGCCAATGGCACATTGGAGCCGCTCGGCCCACGAATGCCCGCCACCACCAACGCCACCAACACCATCACCGTCCCCAACAGCCAGCGACCTTTGCGATTCATCGTCTTTTCGACCTTCGATCCGCCGCGCTTCAGCCAAGCCACGCGCCGGATTAGCATGCTGGTCCCTGGTAAAAATGCCCGCGCTGCCCATGGCAAGGGTGCCTCGTCAGCCCGCAGCGCCAGTTGCGCCAAAGTCGCTAGATACGATTGCCGATCGCCAACAACCGCCGCCGCCTGTCCATCGGCGGCTAATTCCTGCTGAATCCGCAGCTGCCGCCCCAGCCACAGCACGAGCGGCTGATAAAAATGGATCGTCATCGCCACGCGCGCCACCAATCCACTGAAATAATCTCGCCGAGCAATATGAACGAGCTCATGGGCCAACACCACGCGCCGCTGGGTGTCAGTCCACTCTCGCCAATTTGCCGGCAGTAGTACCACAGGTTGCCGCCAACCGACGGTAGCTGCCGACCGCAGCAGTTCCGACTCTCGTAGTCCAAAATCTGGCGCATTCAATTGGCGTCCGAGATCGCGAATCAATTGCTTAATTTCCACATCTTCAATCGGCAGCGAACTACGCCGCAATTTCTCGACCGCCCACAGCCCCGCAATCAGCCGGAACAAACCAAATCCAATTCCAACCGCAAAAATCCACGGAATCCATGTCTGCCATGCAGGCGCGGCGAGATTTGCGCCTCCGCCCAAATCGCTGTTCGGCTGCAGCTCCTGCGTCGCTGCTCGCCACCACGCCGATATCGTCGTGAAAATCGTTCCCGAGGTCTCCGTCGCAGGATTTGATTGCGACCGTAGCGATCCAACAGCGTTCTGGGCGTTGCCAATATCGCTATGAGAACCGTCTTCAGATTTCGCCATTCGCATTTCCGAGTTGCTGATCCACCGGGGCCAAGGGCTAACCATTATCAAAACCAACGGCAACGTCAGTCCCAGCACCATCGCCGCACATGCGCCAGCAGAAACCGGCCCGCGCCGCCGCAACAGAAAAAATACTGCGCCCCCAATCAGCGAAAACAACAGAACCTGCACGGTCATCCACAGTATTGCTGATGCAAAAGCATTCATGATTGATGCTCCTTAAGAATTTCTTGCAGCATCAGCCGCTCTTTGGCGGTGAGCTTTCGTTGCTTTAAAAGTTGCACGAGCAGCTGCTCGCGAGAACCTTGAAACACTCGTTCGATCACATCAGCCAGCATTCGTCCGGAAACCTCTTCCTGCGTGCGCGTCGGTCGAAACCGAAACGGACGCTCGCTCCCCGGCAACTGTTTTAAAAATCCTTTTTCCACCAGAATGCGCACCAGCGTGGCAATCGTGGTATACGCCCGATCCAATCCCGCCGTTGCCAATTGTTCGCGGGCCTCCACGGCATCCAGTTCGACGTGTTTCCAAAACACCTGCATCACTTCCAATTCGCGTTCCGTCAGTTCCTTGGCACGAGGTCGGGCCATATCCATCTCCTAGCTGACATGAATTACCTGATAAATGACCCAAAAAAACAACATTGGCCACTTGATATTTGGTTTATTAGATTTGGTTTTATAGTAGCCGTTGTTTTGGTCCATTGCAAGTGATTTTTCAAATATTTTCCAAACTTCTTGCGCACCCAAATACACTGCTTCAGAACACATTTGACAACTTCAGCCCGCTACCGGCATGATGAACAGCGCCACGCCGTGCTGCAGAGAAGCAGGACAATAATTGCGGGAACTTCCCGGGTCTTGGCGGCGTCAAACCAGTTGGAGCAAGAGTGAACGACGACCTGGCGCTCATTAACGAAACGCTACTTGGAAACTCGTCCGCCTTTGGACGACTGGTAACTCGTTACCAGGACCGGCTCTATAACACGCTGGTCCACGTGACAGGTTCCGCCGAAGAAGGCCGCGACGTGTGCCAGGATGCCTTTGTCCAGGCATTCGTTAAGCTCAGTTCCTTCCAACGGACCAGCGCGTTTTACACATGGCTCTACCGAATTGCCCTGAACATGGCCGCCAGCCGCAGGCGACGCAAACGACCAACCGTCTCCGTCGACGAGCACCGCGAACTCACCGGCTATGAACCACCCAGCCGAGACGGGCAACCCTCTGAGCCCCTCGAGCGACAAGAGCGGGCAGCAAGGGTTCAAGAAGCGCTCAGTGCCCTGGACGAAGATTTCCGCACGGTCCTGGTCCTGCGCGAAATCGACGGACATTCGTACGAAACCATCGCCCAAATGTTGGACCTGCCGCTGGGCACCGTCCGCAGCCGGTTGCATCGGGCGCGAATGGAACTAAAAGAACAATTAAAGGGTGTGCTAGTAACAGAATAGAATTCCACATGGACAGTTCTGAAAACGAAATCCTGATCAGCGCCTACCTCGACGACGAACTGACGGTCGAAGAGCGGGCCCGTGTCGAGCAACTGCTGGCCACTAATTCCGAATCGCGCCAGTTGCTCGACGAAATGCGCGCACTCCGCGGCGGTTTGCAAGAATTGCCCCAGCACAAATTGGAAATAGACTTTGCCCAACACGTACTGAAAAAAGCAGAGCAATCGAATGCCGATGGCCAGACGGCCGCCACTGCATCCGACCCCACCGATTCATCGCGTTCTCATCCCTCACCCCTCACCTCGCGTCCCTCGCCTCTCGGCTCTGGCCCTTCTTTTCCTCGACCATTCGCCCGTCGCGGCATCGCCTGGTCACTAGTTGCCGTGGCCGCCGCAGTCGTAATCATGGTTGCAACCAAGCGGCCGGATCAAAACCAGCGGTCCGCACCGTCAACCGCTCAACCGAGTTTCGTCCGTGCTCCGGCGATTCAGGAGCAGCAATCTGCTGATCGACGAGATATGGCGCTCGACCACGCCGAAAATGGTCCGCAAGTAGACACCCTTAAGGAAGCCCTTAAGGAAAAGGACCTGGGTACCAATGCTGACGAATCTGCTGCCGCCCGCCACAGCGGAAATCCTGCCCCTGCAATTTCAAATGGCTTTGCCGATGACAACAACGACAGGTTTTCGCGAGATGCAACCACCAACAAACAGCTGCCCGGCGGCGTTCAATTAGGCACACCCTTGGCCGCCGACAAGCCCAGTTACTTCAACAGAGCTGGCTCTGGTGGCAGTCTTTCCAAC
Organism: Pirellulales bacterium; assembly: GCA_036493575.1. Lineage (GTDB taxonomy): Bacteria > Planctomycetota > Planctomycetia > Pirellulales > JADZDJ01 > DATJYL01. The sequence goes on along the minus strand of DASXPQ010000213.1, from coordinate 2,125 downwards.
AGTCTCGCCGCGCCCCAAGCAACTCCGGTCAGCCCCAGCGTAAATCCGCCAATGGTTCGAATGCTGGAGTCGACAGCCGGTGACGAAATCAAGGGCGTTGCATCTCCAGGCGCAGGCATCGATGGTCAACAACCGCTCGCCGATGGAGCCGGTCCTGTTTTAGTCATACGGGCCGATATGTCGGCCGACGCCGCGCGCGGGCGCGCTTTCGACCAGTTGCTTGTCAAAAACTCGATTGCAGTTCCAGACGATAAGGAGCTAGCTAAATCTGAGATCCATCGGAAACTTGCCGACAAGAAGGCTGACGCAGAGCCATCGGTCAAAGACGGTTCTTTGGATGTCGTGTACGTCGAGGCGGCGCCCGAACAAATCGAAAGCACACTGGACGATCTGCGCAATTCGCCGCACATATTTTCAGCGGTTGCCGTTTCGAATCTACAACAATCCCCAGCTTCCCGTGAAATACCTAATTTGTCCCTTTCAACCGAGGTGCCGTCGGAACCACTTCCCGCCAGCCGAACAAAAGTCGAAACGAATGCCAATCCGCCCACCGATCGGCTCCAAGACTACTCCCAACAGCGAAATCGCAATTCGCAAGCACTCGGCCGTTCCCAACGCTTGTTTCTACCAAACGAAACGATTGGGCAGCTTTCCGCAGGTCAACAAGAGTCTTCGGAAGAAAAACGCAATAGCGACATAGCTGCCACCCAATCTGTTCCTTCAGATACCTCGAAGATAACCGGCATGAACGTGCCACGCGGAGAAACCAAAGATGTCGGCTCAGCCGCAACGACCGAATCGGAATCCGCTGCGGGCCGGCCAACTGATTTCGCAGGGCCTTCCAATCGACAATCGCCGGCAATTGCCGCCCCGCAATCATCCGCCTTACCATATGGAGCGGCAACACCGCCCGCGGACCAAAAATCCGCCCTCTCACAATCCGATCGTCGATCAATCGCACCATCATCCGTCGATGCCGACACAGTAAATTCAGAAAGATCGAATGCTAGAAACCGATCGGCGCAAGCCGCGCCACAGCAGCGAGCGCTGTTCCTATTGCGGATTGTGGACGGCGGCGGATCTGATGGCAAACCTCAGGCCCCTGCGGCAACACCGTCTGTACGCAGCAAAGCATCCGACTTAACGCCCGCTCAAAACTAAGCGGCTTATTACCTTTACATGCAGCCGTCGGAATCTCTCCCATGGAACTGAATACTAATTCTCGAAAAATCACTGCCGCACTGGTCATCACAGTTTGTGCGTTTGGCATTGCGAAGGAAGCCCGCTCCGCGGAATTCACCGTAGAAAAAACCGACGACGGCCTCCTCGTCAATCTCGATGGCCAGCTGTTCACAAAATATCTAACGCAGTCCGGCAAGAAACCAATTCTCTGGCCAATCATCGGACCCACCGGTAAACCGATGACCCGTGCTTGGCCCATGGATCCCACCGAAGTCGATGCCGCCATTGCCGCCAAGGGCGGAAAGCTGGAAAAGACCGACGTTTTATCCGACGATCATCCGTGGCACCGCTCGCTGTGGTTCAGTTATCAAAGCGTCAACGGCGCCAATTTGTGGGAAGAACGCGACAATACCGGCTCGACCAAACACCGCGAGTTCGTTTCATACTCGGGCGGCCCGCAAGCAAAAATCATCACGCGCAACGATTGGCTCGACAAAGATGGCAAAAAATTGTTGGAAGACCAGCGCACGATCACCTGCAGCACCGATGGCGACAATCGCATCATCGATTTCGACGTTACGCTCAAAGCCACCGAGGGAGACGTCGTTTTCGGCGACGAAAAAGATGGCGTTTTCGGCCTGCGAGTTCCAGACACCATGCGTGTCGCCGCCAAACAAGGCGGCAGCTTTGTAAATAGCGACGGAAAAATTGACGAGGCCGGCGTCTGGGGCAAACCCGCTTCCTGGGTCGATTATCACGGCCCCGTCGATGGTGAAACCGTCGGAATCGCAATTCTGAATCATCCCAACAGCTATTTGTACCCAACCTATTGGCACACGCGAAATTATGGCCTGTTTGCCGCCAACCCTTTCGCCCGCCATGCGTTCGATCCAGCCGCTCCGGCAGCTAAATCCACACTGAAAACGGGTGACACTATCAATTT
>DASXPQ010000212.1:0-9870 GCA_036493575.1 Pirellulales bacterium | reverse complement strand
ATCTGTGTGATCTTGCCGACGGTGTTGCGAGCAACACCTTGTTTGACACAGCGGCACTCGTGGAATTGGAAAACTATCCGGGCTCCAACCAAATTGGAGTTTTTTATGGCCAGAGCGTCTCACTAGTCAAGTATCTCGTCGATGATCAAGGCCCAAGGCAATTTGTTGATTTCATCGCGAGGGCGAGCAAGCTGGGATATGATGCTGCGCTCCAAGAATATTATGGCTTGCACGATGTCGGACAGTTGGATCGTCGCTGGCGACGAAGTCTCTCCGCGGCTGGAAAATCAGAGGCCCAGCCAAGCGTTCTAGCTGCCAAGTGAAGCGTCCCTTTTCGCGGAGATCCACTGGTAATTTGATGTACCAACATTAGGCGGCAAAACCAGAAAATCCCGTTCAGCTAGTTCGCCGACACCGTAAACAGCTTAAATCATGACCGAAAACGGCATTTAACCGACATTTCAGGCTGCTCGAACTTGAAGCAAACCTAATGCGGCCAATGGTTTTGTGCCGAACAGAGACCAATAAGGCTGCGTAGTTGTAACGGCTTGTGCAGCTTTGACATCTAAAGTTGAGACCCGTAGAATTCGAACGCAACGAAACAGACCAATTTGGTGTCGCATGTTTGGCAAACCTTTAAATCGCATACTCAGTCGCCATTTCCGGGCGGCGGTGATTTGGGCGATGGTGCCAATGGCGATGATCAACGGTCGTAGCGTTTCGGGCTGCATGAGTCCTGCTGGGCACTTTGAGCCCGGTTGCCATTGTCAGGCCATGCAAGTCGTGGCTGATAGTGGCAAAGCTCAAGTGGCTTGCCAATGCCAATGCCACTGCCCTTGCTGCCACGGCGGCAACTGTTGCTGCTGCCAGGGCAAAGCGAATTGTTGCAGTGCCATGGCTAAGTCAGGTAGTCGCACTTCCAGCGATGGTCTGCATAACGGTGACCGCTGCCGGCCGTTTTCGATGTATGCTGTCACTCCGGTCGTCAATACTTCGGCAGCCCCGCAATTCGCGCATCAATTGGCGGAAGTGTCGATCGTTTCCAGTGATCTATTATTGGTCGCGACCTCGACGACGATCGCGGATGTTAGCGAATTAAATACCGGCCCTCCGCCGGATAATCTGGTTGTCGCATTACACCGATTCCTGATCTGATTCTTTCGCGCGGCATTACTCTTTGTGCCGCGCCGGCCAGACGCCATTAACTTGCCACTGACTGCCCAACAGTCTGGCGGTGTACTGATGTTGCGTCCGCTCATGCACAGCTTGCGGGATCGCTCGTCGAATTCCCAAGTTGTCTACCCTTGTTCAGGCGGAGCCTGATCGCAAGCGGATTTACAAACGCCAATATTTTCAGCTGATCCAGTGTGGATCAGAATTTAATCAAAATTCAAATCGAAAAGGTGGTGGAACATGAACACGTGTTTCAAGAGAGTTTTGGTCTTGGCAATTATTACCGGCCTATCGGCAATCAGCATTAGCAGCGCGATGGCACAAAGCTATCTGGATGGGAGCACTAAGGCACGCGGCGATTATGGGCAAATGTTGGGCAGGTCGGTAAGTCCAACGTATCGGGCTACGGCACCGATCCAGGCGCGGAGTTTCTCCTATGAACCTGCCCCGGGTAACGCCGACAGTGGAAAAACTGCTGCCACGAAGCAACCGACTGCTCCGCGAGGCAGTGTCGCTCGAAAGGATACGAAAAATAATCGCACATATTCGTACGAGCCGGGGCCAGAGACTGGCACCATGCGTAGTCGATCCGGTACGACGCCGTTGTGGACGTTGCCGAAGAGTGATTCGCGTAAGTTCGGTGGTCAGTAGTCTATGAATTCCGTCGTGTCCCGGTCGGGTACTTTGCCGGACCGGGACGTTTGTGGTGAGTTTTGTTCCCCCAGTTTAGATGAAGGAGATTTGCATGATTAAGTTACTCACAATCGTTTTGGCAATGACTTCGGTCGGAGCGTTAGCTGCCGCGCCGGCGCACGCCTGTGGTTGCTGTTCGTCGGCTTCCTCCTCGTGCTGTGCCACTTCGTCAGCTCCCTCGTGCTGCACGACCACTGCACCTGCGGCGGCTGATAATACGCCGGCGACGTCTGGTATGGCGCAGGCCCCGACCGCTGCTAACTCGACGCGCGCTTATTCCTATGAACCGTCGATGCGCTCGAATTCAGGTGCGGTCAATCAACGTTCGCAGATCCCTAGTTATTTGGTTCCCAAAACCCAACGCTAATCAGGACATCTATCGAAGTTGAATGTCTCGACGAAGGGATTTGAAAATTTGTCATCGTGGATTGTCCCAACCCGGCCGAGGCCGGGTTGGGACCCTTTGTACTCTCAGCCGTAATTGTTTTTGACTCTCGCCAACATGAGGTTTTTATGATCAAGATTTTACTCACCAGCTCGGTCTTGCTGACTCTGGTTGTATTCGGCCGTGCTGCCGACCCGGCCAAATCGGACACCCTGAAAGCCACCTCGGCCACCTATCTGATAACTGGTTTGCATTGTCCCCCCTGCACCTCGACCGTGGAAAGATCGTTGAGCAAGTCAGCCGGCATTCGATCAATCAAAGTCGATTGGAACACGAAGAATGCCAAAATCGAATTCGATGAATCGACCATACCGGCGCAAAAGGTAGCGGAATTGATCGCTGCCACTCCGCACATGATGGGGCCCAGCATGCACTATGACAGTTGGCTAGCTTTAAAAGCTGCCGATGTAAAAGATGATGCCTCGGCCAAAGTAGCCAAAGACGCCTTGAGTAAAGTAGCTGGCGTAAAGAAGGCGGAAGCATTTCCGGCTCAGCATATCGTGGAGATCCAATTTGCTGCTGATGGAGCTGCCACCAGCGCTCAGTTGATCGACGCGTTGGCCGGCGCCGGCATTCAAGCGGAGAACTACTAACCGGTCACGAGGAAACTTGGGCAGCCGTGCCGGGTTGGCGGGTTAGCGCCTATGGGCTGGCTCGTGTCACGGCTGCCCTTGGTTTGTAAGGAAAGAGTTAGAGTCGAGATGCATTTTTCATTGGATTGGATTTAACGACGAGTATTTCCCATGTATCAAGACGACAATGGCGATCGCCGCGGGTCTGATCGAATTCCGCGCGTCGACGACGAGGGCGGGCTCCGCGCCCCGCCGCACCTCAAAGGCTGGCGGAAAGCCTGGTGGTGGTTCGATTTTATTATCCTCGTGAAGCTTGCTCGGCTGCGCTTTATCGCGATCCTCTTCGTCATCGGCGTCATCATTACGCAGTGGGATACGCTGGCGGCGTATTACGACAAATGGACTCGTCCAGACAACGCAGCCGATGTGACTGGCGCCGACTCCGATATTGAATACTTTTGCCCGATGCACCCGTCGATTATCCGAGACAATAACAAAGAGGTCTGCCCGATCTGCTTCATGCCGCTGACCAAGCGCAAAAAGGGTGATGCTCAGCAGGAGGCTTTACCGGCGGGCATTGTCAATCGCGTACAACTTTCGCCCTATCGAGTGGTCCTAGCTGGTGTACAAACTTGGCCGCTCCAGTATGTGCCGCTGACCAAAGAAATCAATGCGGTGGGCTACATAGAATTCAACGAGCGCGGCCAGAAAACAGTCACGGCCCGCAGTGCTGGACGGATCGACAAACTATTTGCCAGCGAAACAGGGCAGATGGTCAAAGTCGGTGACGATCTGGCTTTGCTCTACAGCCCAGATTTGATGGTCACCATCCAAAACCTGATTGATGCCAAGCAAAGAGGCGATCGGGAGATGGTCCAGAACGCTCGCGCGCGCTTGAAACTGTTGGGGATTGATGACCAACAGATCGACGAATTCATTACGGCGGGCAAGGCCGACACACATGTGCGAATCCGTTCTCCGCTCAGTGGTCACGTCATCAATAAATACGTGAAAGAAGGCCAGTATGTGCAGGAAGGGACGCCGCTGTATGACGTGGCTGACCTCACATCGGTATGGATTCAGGGTCAGATTTATGAAGAGGACTTATCGCTCCTTCCCGCCGGTTATGAACATGGGCCGAAGGATGCCAATCTGCCTGGCCTGGAAGTCACAGCGATTACACGCTCCTATCCCAACGAGCCGTTCCACGGCAAATTGTCGTTCATCTATCCACACGTCGATCAGGATTCGCGCACGGTTACCGTACGATTTGAGTTAGCGAATCCGGATCACAAGTTACGGCCAGGAGGCACCGCAGAGGTCGCCATCAAAATTACGCCTAAAGACGTGCCTGGGTTGCCCGAAGCGATCAGCGATCCTCACGGCAAGGAAATGCTTGCGGAGGGCCGGGTGTTGGCCGTACCGGAAACCGCAGTGATCGACACCGGCAGTCAGAAAATCGTTTACCGCCAGTCTGAACCCGGGGTTTACGAAGGCGTCGAAGTGGCGCTGGGACCCAAAATGACGAATCCCGAGGGAGTGCTTTTTTATCCGGTGCTACACGGCTTACAGGAAGGCGATCAAATAGTCAGCAGCGGCTCATTCCTGGTCGATGCTGAAACGCGACTTAACCCGGCGGCTGGATCGATCTATTTCGGCAATTCCAGCGGCTCGAAAGGCACTTCGAGTGTAAGTAATGTCCGTCCTTCAACGCCGGATGACCCGAACGCGAAAATCAAAGCCGCACTCGCCAAACTCTCGGACGAGGACCGCAAGCTGGTTGAAGCTCAAAGGTTCTGCCCCATTCTGACAAACAACCAACTCGGCTCAATGGGTCCACCGGTGAAGGTGATCGTCGATGGCCATCCAGTGTTTCTCTGCTGTAGTGGTTGCAAGCAAAAGGCACTGGATAATCCCAAGGAGACGTTGGCTAAAGTTGCAGAACTAAAACAGAAAAAATTAGCGGAACCCGCTATATACGACGCTGTTGCTGCTCCTGCACCAACGATGGCAAAAAAACCAGAAATGGCTTCGGACGCCGTCAACGAATCGGAAATCAAAGCGGCACTAGCGAAACTTTCGCCGGAAGATCAAAAGCTCGTCGAGTCGCAGCGATTGTGTCCGGTAACGGAGAATCGTCTCGGCTCGATGGGCGCTCCGTTCAAGTTGATGATTGAAGGCGAGCCAGTGTTTCTGTGCTGTGATGGGTGCAAAGACGAAGCCCTCAAGGACCCGCAAGCCACGCTTGCCAAAGTAGCCAATCTGAAACGAGTCAATCCATTGAGGGAAGTGACCAAGTAAATGATTGAAAGAATTATCGAATTATCGATCCGCAATCGGTTTTTGGTGTTGATGGCCGCTGCGGCGCTCACCGTGGCCGGCATCTATGCCACGCTGAACACGCCGGTCGATGCCATTCCCGATCTCAGTGAAAATCAGGTGATTGTATTCACTGACTGGATGGGGCGCAGCCCTCGGGAGATCGAGGACCAGATTACCTATCCGCTGTCGCGCAAATTGCAAGGCTTGGCCGGCGTGAAAGCAGTACGGTCGTCATCGGAATTCAATTTTTCGATGATTACGATCATCTTCGACGATAACATCGACTTTTATTTTGCCCGCCAGCGTGTGACCGAGAAACTCAGCCAGGCCAATACTTACCTCCCGGCGGAGGTCGTGCCCTATTTGGCTCCGGACGCCACGGCACTCGGGCAAATCTATTGGTACACCGTCGAGGATAGTCCTAGCAATCCGATTGATTCAGGCCGCTTGTGGGCACTCAACAAATTCTACATTGCACCGCAACTGAATGCTGCTGCGGGTGTAGCCGATGTGGCCATCGTGGGCGGCACGCCGCTGGAATATCAGATCGATGTGAGACCGGAAGATTTGCGGGCCTACGGAATCACGCTGGGAGACCTGTATGCAGCAGTGGGCAAGAGCAACATGCCGGCCGGTGGCGGTGTAGTGCAAAAGAACAATGCCGAGTACATCGTCCGCGGAGTTGGTTGGATCAAAGATAAGCACGACATCGAAAACACGGTCATCAAAGAGATTAAGGGGACGCCGATCTATGTTCATAACATTGCCTCGGTGCAACTGGGCACGCAGTTTCGCCGGAGCGTGTTTGAAAAAGATGGGAACGAGATGACCGGCGGTGCCGTGCTGATGCGCCATGGTCAGAACCCATTGACCGTAACCGAACGGGTGAAAGAAAAAATCGGTGAATTGCAATCGGGCTTACCGGCCGGAGTCCATATTGTGGCCGCCTACGACCGTACGCGATTGATTCATGGGGCCATTCATACGCTGACCGAAGTGATGGGTCATGAAATGCTAATCGCTTCGATAGCCATTCTGCTCATCCTGATGCACTTTCGCAGCGTATTTGTGATCTGTGTCACATTACCGCTGGCGGTACTATTTTCATTTCTGATGATGTGGATCTTAAGAACGACCGGGATTATCGACATTCAGGCCAATATCATGTCGTTGGCTGGAATCACGATTTCGATCGGCATTCTCGTCGATCAAGCCATTGTGATGACGGAGAATGCCACGCACGAATTGAAACAGCACTTCGGTGATCGAAAAGTGACCGGCGACATCCGGGAAATGGTGATTAAGCCTTGTCGCACAGTTGGCCGGCCCATTTTCTTCTCTGTAATGATTATGCTGCTCTCGTTTATTCCAGTGTTCATGCTGAGCGGCCGGGAAGGCAAACTGTTTCATCCGCTGGCCTTCACCAAAAGTTTTGCCATGATCGGCGTGGCGCTGATTTCAGTCACACTCGTACCGGCTTTGATCCCGACGTTCATCAAAGGCCGTTTGCGAAGCGAGGAGGACAACCCAATTGTTCGCAGCTTCATCAATATCTACAAACCGCTCCTTACGTGGGCGTTGCCGAGACGAAATCTAGTGATGTGGATGTTCGCAGTGCTTTTGATCTTGGCTGCCGGCATGTTCCCGCTGCAATCGGTTGTCGGTCAAGGAGCATCTGAGCAAGCGTGGCAGACGGCGTTTTTGTTGGTCTTCGGCTTGGTTGCATCGCTGACGGTCGTCTTTATCAGAGGCAGCCGAAAACATAACGCCCGTGTTGGTTTGATGTTGTTGCTGAGCGGCTGCTTGCTGCTCGCCCTAGCCGGCCGATTCGCTTGGCTCTGGATCCACAAAAGCGGTTTGGAAATGACATTGCCCCTGGTGGGCGTGATCTCACTCATAAAATGGACGTATTTCGGCCTGGCGACGGCCTGCATCGTGGGGCTGTTCGTGCTGGCATTCCGCGCGCAGAGTGTTGTTCTATGGCGAACGATCACACTTGCGAGCCTGGTACTGATTGGCATGTGGGCCTACCACTTTCCAAAGATCGGCGTGGCCTTTATGCCGGCCCTGGACGAAGGTACCACGCTCGATATGCCCATCACTGTTCCTCGCGCAAGTATCACTGAATCCGCCGACGATCTCAAAGCCCGCGACGCGCTGCTCCGTGGCTTTCCGGAAGTCGAATCGGTGATCGGCAAAGCAGGGCGCGCGGATACGCCGACGGATCCGGCGCCATTGGATATGGTCGAGACTTTCGTTAACTTCCGACCCAAAGAGCTGTGGCCTAAACGGGTTCTGCGCTACAAGGATGCTGCTGCGCAAACAACTCGTGTGCTGGATCGGCTGGAGGCGGACGGTTTTGTTCAAGCCGCATCGAATGCGGAGCGCCAGGAACTAATCAACAATGCCGCTCAAAAAGCGATGGAACGATTCGACGAAACAATGCGATCCTTAGCACAACGGCTGTATTCAGATAGCCAGCGTGATTTAGGACCGCAATTGGTTCGCTACACCGTTGAGCAGTTGGTCCAGAGAATGAGCAATACTGGGGATTTGAAGTGGCCAGTCGGCGTCGACGAGAAAACGCAGATCGATAGGTTGGTCGAAACATTGACGCCAAAGTACGCCACTTGGTTGGCCGAATCTCCTACGCCCGAGGACATCACGCAGCTAAGCCAAGACGTGGCCAAGGAACTGGCTGAAGCAGGAGCAATCACGGATGTCGTGGGCGGTCTAGAATTGAAACAGTCGTCCATTGGCGACTTCTTTAGCGGACTGGCGGAATTCCTGGGGGGCACACATAGCACGCTGGCTACCATACTGCTTGACTCCGTGCAGAGTGAGCGCTTGAAACTCTGGCACGAACGGGTCAGCAAAATAAATTGGCAACTGTTCGATCGTGGTACGGAAACTTTCACTTGGTACGCCCTTGAAGAACTGGTCAAAGCCGCCGAAAAATCATCGCTTGTCGCCGGTGCCAAGCTGAGAGCGGAAACAAAGCTATTCGCGGCTGCCGCAGTGCAGGCTCAGATAGGTAATCCGATTAACGAGGCCGATTTTGCTCCCTTTGCAACACTGCGGGCGGAACTTGAAAAGCCATTCCGCGACCATGTTTTCTTCTGGCCTCGCACTTCGGGGCCCAAGGGAGACCTGGTAGACGATGAGATGAATCTGCGCGTATTGCAAGTTCCCGGCTGGAGCAACATTTTCACGCAGCCCATTATAAATCGTATCGACATGCTCTCCACCGGTGTGCGGACCGACATTGGCGTGAAAGTCTTTGGTGCTGACTTAGAAACGATCGACAAAGTTTGTAAGGATGTTGAGGCTGCGCTAAAACCAGTCAATGGCGCCCGAGATGTCGTAGCAGCTCCGATTATGGGCAAAGGTTATATCCAGATCGACATTAAGCGTGAAGAAGCGGCGCGGTATGGCATTACTGTGGAGGATATTCAAAATGAAATCGAAGTTGCGCTAGCCGGCCGCGCCGTCACCTATACCGTCGAAAAACGAGATCGCTTTCCGGTGCGCGTGCGGTACGCCCGGGCTGATCGAAACGACGAGGACAGCATTCGGCGGTTGCTCATCAGCCCCGGCTCGAGCATGGCGACAGGATCGACTGGGATGACGCCAACTTCATCAGCTAGTCCGTCCGAAATGTCAGCCGACTCAACGAAAGTGATGGCATCAAGCGATCACGCTGCGAGTCCGGCTCACTCGGTCAAGGGAAAGCCATTCATCCCGCTCGGCACCGTGGCCGACGTTAAAATCGTGGAAGGTCCGGCGATGATTAAGAGCGAGAATGGCCGGCTGTTAAATTACGTGACTTTGAACGTCCGTGGCCGCGATATTGTGGGTTTCGTAGATGAGGCACAACGAGTCGTCGCCCAAAAGGTTGCACTTCCCGAAGGGGTGCATCTGGAATGGAGTGGCGAGTTTGAACATCAAGTGCGTGCCGCGCGAACTCTGCGATTTGTGTTTCCGGCAGTAATTGTCCTAATCTTCGTGATCCTCTACCTCACGTACAATGACTTAGCCGATGCCGGCCTGATGATGCTCGCGGTGCCCGAAGCGCTCGCCGGCGGCGCGTTTTTCATGTATTTGTTTCCAAAAATTGTGAATGGCTGGAGTGCTCCGCCGATGGATTTTAGCGTCGCGGTTTGGGTGGGCTTCATCGCTTGCTTCGGCATGGCGACCGAAACGGGCATTATTATGCTCGTGTATTTGCGGGAGGCTATTGAAAAGCGCGGTGGCCTAGAGAACATCAAATCGCTGGAAGAACTTCGACAGGCGGTCATCGAAGGAGCCGTCCATCGTTTACGGCCCAAGCTGTTAACTGAAGGCGTGGCAATCATCGCCATCTTCCCAATGGTCTTTGCCAAGGGCGTGGGGGGCGAGATTTTGGCGCCGATGGCGCTGCCCGTGCTAGGCGGACTTTTGATCTCGGACGAAGTGGTGGACTTATTTCTGCCGGTCCGCTTTTACTGGGTTCGTCGCGCTCGTTGGTTGAAGTTGCATGGGAAGGATCGCGCCGCTGCTGAGGAAGAGGCTGCGCCCGTACTTTCGCTGCCCGCGCGGGCTGGCCACATCGCCTGATAGCCAGCGCGAGGAATTCTTGGACCGTTGCTTGAGGCTGTCACGAAACGTGCGAACCAATTCGAGATC
>DASXPQ010000211.1:0-4453 GCA_036493575.1 Pirellulales bacterium | reverse complement strand
TCCTAATCGCGGAAGGCCAATGATTTCTGACCGCAAAATTCCTCCGCCTGCATACACGACCAAATCCACGTTTGCAGCGCGCAAAGCAGCGATCGCTGGCGGATCGTTTAGTGACTTCACGACGACTTCCTTGGCACCGATGGCCTGACAGGCTTCTGCAATTCTGCGTGATGGGATCTGATGCTCGTGGAAGTAATTGAGCATTGCGGTCAATTCGGGCGGCGCTGAATCAGGTGTGCCTTTAAGGCGAAAAAATCTTTCACTTAACGACTTCCACGCCTTTCGCAGTCCATACTGTCGAAGCCGATGGCGAACTCTTTTCCACGTCAATACCTTGGCACGCAGGCACAAAGGTACTTGATGTCCCTGTGCCTTCAATTGGTGAATCAGGGCAATGGAATGCAGGCTACGTGAATAGCCGGAGGTTACGGCAATGCGCATAAACCGTGCTCCAAAAGAACCTGCAAATGACGATGCGCCGACAAACAGGCATCGACAAAAAACTTCGCCGCCCAATTTGGATAACGCAGCGTCAGATACCGGCCGAAGAACGGACTCGATCCGGCGATTGCGCCCCGGACATTGGGGTCTAAGGATCGGCGACGTTGGCGAGCCATCACAAACTGAAGCGCCTTTAGGGCAGCGCTGAAAAAACGGGCGTCGCGAGTAACCTCATAAATTCGCATCCAAATAAGTGCTAATTGACAATTCCCGGTCAGACAGGTGAACCAAAAAATCCCACGCAGTTGTTCGTCGTATGATCCGGCCAAACGACCGCGTGATTCCAGCTTGCGACGCAGAACGTCCGCTGAACGTAAGGCTGTCTTCGAAAAGCGATCGCCCGCGGTGCCTAACAACTGACCGCTCTCCCATAATCCGCGAATGGTATAGGCAATGGTATGTGTATATGCGGAGGCGTCGGCACGGAATGCCCAATTCCGAAATGCTCCGTTAGTCAATTGCCAGGAGGCGATCGTGTCCAGTACCTGCACAGCAGCCGTTTGTATTTCTTGATCCGGCCGACGATGGCACACCTCCAGCATTGGCCAACATACCCGCGAATAATACGCCGGACTGTAGCTTTTTATATACGCGTGCTTCAGCCACATATTCTCCCTTGGATCTACTTCCCTGGCCAACCACCTGGCTGCTTTCTGCGCCGCGTCCAGATACTTCGTGCGTTGCGTCTGATCCGCAACTGCAACCAATCCCGAAATCATCTGTCCGGTATTGAAAATCGAGCGGACGAGTGGACGATTGGCTTGAACCCAACCACCGGGCAATGCACCATCTGGAAATTGCAGATTAACGATCCAATCCGCTTGTTGAACCGCCAAATCGATCAGTTGGGATCGCTGGAAAAATGCAGCACTGCGAAGCAGTGTCGGAATAATATAACCAGTTGTTTCCGGGTATGGCGGAGCCCAACCACGTCCGGGACGGTAGAAGCGAGAATAGTAGGTTGCTGACCCCTGTCCTCCGCAAGCTTCGATCGACCGCACTAGCCAGTCCACGGCCAGTGCAGATTGATCTGCGAGCGACTGTTGAAACTGGGTGGAGTGTTTTTCCGCAGTCGGCGCTGCGAGATTTTCAGTTGGGGCAATAAGTAATCCCATGGATGAAATCATCTATAAATGTAGGATCTTGCTGTGACTATCGATAATCTGGCAGGTCCAGGTAGAGCGGCACAGTTGTTCTGTTCCTGTAATGCTCAGAAGTTGTTGCATTTCGCTTGGCGCGCACTCCGTTCCTCTGGGTGACCATTCATCTCGACCAGGCTTCCTGAGCTGCCAATCTACGGCATCCCCAAAACGCGATGGGCCATCATGGATTACACGATTATTCGAACCGATCCGCAACTCCGTCACGCGAGCGACAAGCTTTATCAGGCAAGATAGAGCATCTCGACTTTTTCAGTGAGGGCTGTTCAATTAAGCTGCCAGCGGCCCATGCTGGACATGTAACTCGACCGCATCGGCGGGAACCGGTAAAGGGCGAGCAAGTGTGCCAACGGCTGGTCGAACGACCGGTGGGTAATCCACTACCCTCCCAATTATTACCGCTTCGATCCGCTGGGGAACTTTATAATAGCCCTCCCACACGTCATGCTCTTGAAGTTATAGTGTAATCATGAGCAGTAATGTGTCAATTTACACCCGAATTTGATCTAGATAGAAAACCCAAACTAGTCAATGACTTACGTCACGTGCTCGAGACGGTATGCATCCCACTTCTGTGACGTAATTTTTTCCGGGCATCCCGTTTTTTTGGTATCCAGCAAAACGGGCTGCAGATTTCCGAACTCTCAGGCTTGAACCATATGTGCGGCATCGTCGGCACTGTGAACTGGGGCAATCCGGCGCTGTTCGACCGGATGATCGATCTGCAAGCCCATCGCGGTCCGGATGGTCGTGGCGCCTGGCATCATACTCAGCCCGATGGCAAAACCATCTATCTCGGCAGCCGTCGTTTAGCAATTGTTGATCTTTCCCCGGCAGGCCACATGCCGATGACTACACCCGATGGTGCGGCAACGATCACTTACAACGGCGAAATCTATAACTACCACGAATTGCGCCGGGAATTGGAATCGCACGGGTACAGTTTCCGTTCGACCAGCGATACCGAAGTCGTGTTGAATATGTATCACTGGCTTGGCCCCGATGCAATTCGTCGCCTGAACGGCATGTTTGCCTTGGCCATCTGGGACCATCGCAGCGAGCGTCTGTTCATCGCCCGCGATCATTTCGGAATTAAACCCCTGTACTACCTGCAGCAAGGCGAGCGTTTCGCCTTTGGCTCCGAAATCAAGTCAATTCTACTTCTCCCTGGCGCGCCCCGTGAAATCGACGACGAGGCCTTGCAACAATACTTGGCCTTCCTCTGGGTGCCCGATCCACTCACTATGTTTCGCGGTATCTTCAAACTCCCTGCAGGTCATCACGCCATTTTTCAGCATGGGCGATTAGATATCACAAAATATTGGGATCTGGAGTTTCCGCCAGCCGATTATCACTATCCCGCCGACGAAGAAACGCTAGTTGGCGAAATCCGTCAGCGATTCGACGCCGCAGTTGCCTCTCAACTGCGCAGTGACGTGCCGCTGGGCGCTTTTCTGAGCGCCGGTCTGGATTCCAGTTCGATCGTGGCAAGCATGGCGCGGCGCTCACCTATTCCGGTGCGCACCTTCACGATCACTTTCCCAGAGAAATATCGTAAAGGGGAAACGACGATTGATGACCCGGACGTTGCCCGGCGCACCGCTGCGCATTTCGGCTGCCAGCACCGGGAAATCATGGTTGAGCCCGATGTGGTATCGCTCTTGCCAAAACTGATTTGGCATATGGACGAGCCGGTTGCCGACCCCGCCATCATCACAGCGCATTTAGTTTGCCGTGAAGCCAGAAAAGATGTCACCGTATTGCTATCGGGAGTTGGTGGCGACGAGCTATTCGCCGGCTATCGCAAGCATCGAGCCCATTTTTTGGCCGCCAACTATCAGCGAGTACCGCGGCCCCTGCGGCGGTTCTTGATCGAACCGGCCATACAATCGCTTCCAGCCATGAGAGGCAGTTGGCTGAAAGGCTACGTACGGTTGGCTAAGAAGATGGTCCGTAGCGGTTCGTTGCTGCCCGAAGACCGCTTTATTCTGGACAGCGTCTATATCACCAGCTCGCAACGCGAGGAACTCTGTTCCGCCGACACGTTGCGACGCTTCGGGAGGCGTGACCCGCGTAGCCGCCACCTCGATTATTTTGCCGCTGTAAAGGATGCCGATTTCCTCAATCGCATGCTTTATCTCGACACCAAAGCCTTCATGGCCAGCTTGAACCTCACTTATAACGACAAAATGAGTATGGCCAACTCCGTAGAAATTCGAGTGCCATTTCTTGATTGGCCGTTCGTTCAATGGGTGGCCGCCAACGTGCCGCCGCGTTTGAAGTTGCGGGGCAATCGCTTGAAACACATCTTTCGCGCGGCCATGCGGGACGTGCTCCCCGACGAAGTGCTCCGCCAGCGCAAAGCCGGCTTCGGCGCACCGGCCGATTACTGGTTAGCCAACGACCTGCGCGAGATGGTCGACGATTTGTTAAATCCATCACAAGTTGCACAGCGCGGACTGTTCCGTCCCGCCGCTGTGCAGCAATTGATCGAACAGCAACGTACCGGTCGGCACGACTGGTCGATGCAATTGTGGCAGCTCCTTACCCTCGAACTGTGGCAACGCACATTTTTAGATGCAGTTCCGGCCGCTGTTCTCTGATGCGTAATCCAACTATTGTTTGCGGCCAGCAGACGAGTGTCGTTGGGGCTTCGACATTCACCCCTGTTGTTTGAGAAGGGAGGTATGCCGTCCCGGCACCCCGAACACCAAAGTGTGCGGTCGAACATTTTGGGTCACGACCGAATTGGCGCTGACCTTGGATCCGTGGCCCACACGATGATAGGCTAG
>DASXPQ010000210.1:0-3465 GCA_036493575.1 Pirellulales bacterium | reverse complement strand
CCGCACAAACACTAATTTCGCACGACCAGCTCCTCATTCACGGAGAACTGTTTATGTTCCTGGCCGATGGTACATGGCATGACATGCTTTATTTAAATTTGCCGGTGATTGAAAAAATCTTACGACCGATTATCGTCTACATTTTCTTGATTGTAGGAGTACGGCTAGCCGGCAAACGCCAATTAGCGCAGCTCAATGCCTTCGACTTGGTGGTACTTTTGACCTTGGCCAACACGGTGCAAAACGCCATCATCGGCGACGACAATTCTATAACGGGCGGTTTGATCGGTGCTGCCACGTTACTGATTATTAATTACATCGTCGTGTGGTACCTCTATGACCACCAGAAACTGGATCACCTGATTGAAGGCGATGCCGACGTGCTGATCGCGGATGGCAAAATCCGGCAAGATCGGCTGCGCAAGGAGCTCATCACAGAATCCGAATTAGAAGCTGCCGCTCGGCGACAAGGTTTCGGATCGCTGACGGATGTTGATCGCGCAATTTTGGAACCAGGAGGCACCATTTCTTTGGTCGCGCGCAAGCCTGCGCCCGACGAAATGCGGCACGGCGAAATCGTCATGCGGTTGGACGATCTGCTCAAAGAAATTCGGAAAATAGCCGTTCAGCCACCGCCGCACAGCCGGCCCGCATAAATTAAAATTCCCGAGTTCAAAAATGGGCGCGGGGTGCAGCATTTTTGGCATGCGATTGCATAGCACAGGAGCACGGCACAATGGATTTCTTTACTAACTTATTCAATACCCAAGGGTTTCCAGCGCGGTGGTATTGCGGCGCAGCCTGGACCGAAGAACCCGGCTTAGGCTGGCTGCACATCATCTCAGATATTGCCATTTTTGGAGCGTACACCGCGATACCGCTGGTGATTGCCTACTTTGTGCTCCGCCGCCGCGATATTCCCTTTCCAAAAATTTTTTGGCTGTTTGTAATTTTCATTTTCGCCTGCGGCACCACACACTTGATTGAGGCCATCATCTTTTGGAAACCGATCTACCGCTTCGACGGGTTAGTGAAATTAATTACCGCCGTCGCTTCCTGGTCAACCGTCCTGGCTCTGGGTTTGGTGACCCCCAAAGCGTTGCGTCTACCGGGACTCGCCAAACTGAACGCTGAGTTGACTCGGGAAGTGGAAGACCGTAAACGAACTGAAACTGCATTACGGCAAAGCGAACAGCGGCTGCAAGAACAAGAAGACAAGCTCCGCCGGGCCTTAACCGAGCGTGAAGAATTATTGAAGAACGAGCAGATGGCACGCGGCGAGGCGGAGCAAGCCAATCGCATGAAAGACGAGTTTTTGTCGGTTGTCTCCCATGAACTGCGTACGCCACTGAGTGCCATTTTGGGATACGCCCAGTTGCTCCGTGGCGGATACATCGAACCCAAGGCAGTCAGTGAAAGTCTCGAAGCGATTGAGCGCAATGGGCGCGCCCAAGTGCAAATTATCGATGACTTGTTAGACATGAGCCGGATTGTCTCCGGAAAAATTCGGCTCGACGTTCGCACCGTACAACTGCCCGAAGTCATCGAAGCGGCCATCGGCGCATTACGGCCTGCCGCTGATGCTAAAGGAATTCGTGTCCAAAAAGTGCTTGATCCACGCGCTGGTCCAATCTTGGGCGATTTTGACCGTCTAAGACAAGTATTTTGCAATCTATTGTCTAATGCGGTGAAATTCACTCCCAAGCAAGGCCGCATCCAGATTTCGCTGGAGCGCGTGAATTCGCACTTGGAAATCAGCATGGCCGACACAGGCGAGGGCATCCATCCCGATTTTCTGCCGCACGTTTTCGATCGATTTCGTCAAGCGGAAGCGGGCACCAGTCGCCGGCATGGCGGACTTGGGTTGGGATTGGCAATCGTGAAACAACTGGTTGAACTTCATGGCGGCTCCGTCCATGCCAGCAGTCCGGGTGAAAATCAAGGCGCTACTTTCACCGTGATCTTGCCTGTGCAAGTAGCTTCCTCGATGGAGTCCGGCCGGTTTCATCCCGAAGTGGAAATCAACCGCACTGATGCTTTCGATGCTCCCGATTTAACCGGGATCAAAGTATTAGTAGTCGACGACGAGGCCGATTCCCGACAGGCAGTGCGCCAATTATTGGAAAAACAGCATGCGGAAGTGTGCGTTGCGGAATCTGCCGATGAAGCGTTGGAAATGTTGAAAAAATTCCAACCACAGGTGCTGCTCAGCGACATTGGCATGCCACAGAAAGATGGCTACGAACTGATTCGCGAGGTGCGGTCGCTCGCCGCGACAGAAGGCGGCAACGTGCCCGCAGTGGCACTGACGGCTTTTGTACGAATGGAAGATCGTCGTCGAGCTCTATTGGCCGGCTACCAATCGCACCTTGCTAAACCCGTGGACGTGGGAGAATTAATCGCCGTGGTTGCCATGCTTGCGGGCCGAACCTCTAAAACACCGCCATCTCACGGTCCGGCTTAAGTCCGCATTTTTTCACCCGACTGCCGTTCGATCTCTGCGCGCAAAAAAGCTCCCGGAAAGGCCGGGTCCCAGGGGGGCTAAGGACTCCATCCGTTTCCGGGAGCGATTGGACGATTCGGTAGGTTATCGGGCGCGGCGCAAGAGGGAAATTGAGACCGCGCGGTGGGAAAGAAATTGCTCTCCGTGCAAAATGTGTTGGCGCGCCGTAGCGCGCAAGTCTTCGACGCACGTTCTTCACGCCGTCGCTTTGTATCGAAGCGTTCGGCCGCTTCCATGCTGCCGAAACCGCTCCGCTGGTCCGCAGGATCGAACCGGCCCACGCCGCCATCCATCCCCATGCAGGCCCATCCACTAGTGGATCGCGAAATTCTGTGTCTTGTACAGCGGCCGAATTAGCCGGACGAAAAGTGTGGTCGCCCGCCCATCGACCGTCGTGAGGCGAGAAACATATGGGAAGCCGGAAAACCGGTCAAGATCGGTTTTCTCCGTCACCTTTCGCAGCTTTTACCCCGATTCTGATGCTGCCAGCAGGCTTGCTACCACCGCGGTTCTTCGCTGCCCACTAGCGGCACAAAGCGACAGCCGGAAAGCTCGCGCGGCGCCGGTTGACCATCGACCTTCCGTATAGCTTGCAGCGCTTGCGATTCGGTGGGGCCGAGTGGTATCACCAGCAGGCCCCCTTCACGCAACTGATCGAATATCGCTTGCGGCATCCGTTGGGCCGCAGCCGTGACAATAATCCGATCGTACGGCGTAAGTTCCTCCCAACCGTAGGTGCCATCGCCGATCACCAACGTGTAATTACTGCATCCCAGCGTCTTCAGCGCGGCGCCTGCTCGACTGGAAAGTTCTCCATGACGTTCGACGCTGACCACCCAGCGGGCCAGCTCGCACAACACCGCAGTCTGATAGCCGCTGCCTGTGCCGATTTCCAGTACCGATTCACCACCGCTGAGCTCCAATGCTGCTGTCATGAGTGCCACAATATACGGCTGACTGAT
>DASXPQ010000209.1:0-2730 GCA_036493575.1 Pirellulales bacterium | reverse complement strand
CTAAAGCTGCCCGTTTTCCTTCTTTTCCTGGCAGATAATGCAGTAGCGGGTCCAAGGCACGGCTTCCAAACGCTTCTGCTGTAGTTCCTGATGGCAGGAAACGCAATCGCCGAACGCATCATCCCGTATACGCGCCAGCGCGTCGTCCACCAGCTGCAGCAGTGATCGCTCGTTGTGTGTTTGGCCGAACAGAAACTCTTTGGTATAGGAGTTGGCGGCCTTGTCCGCGAGATCAACGGTCGGATCTTCGTCGGCCTCGCGTCCTTCTTGTTGCGTGCGCGCGATCGTGCGCAGCAGTTCATCGCGGCGCACTGCTAGTTTCTTCTTGTAATAATCGAGTCTCTTTTTATCCATGGTTTACATCCCACTGCGGGCCAAATGGCTCACCCAAATCGGGCGATTTTAAACTTCCGCGCTGGCCTTGTCAAACAAGCATCGTCTCAAATCCTTAAATCGTGCCTGTTCGCTGACCCTGGACGCGGCTACAAATAGATGCTTCACCCGACCAAAAGGATTCCACCCGGCGTTCTCCTAAGTGGTTAGATCCCCCGGCGCCGGTCGTTTTGGAAAAATGTAGTGGACGCCTATCGCAGCCAAGACCAGTACCGCAGCCGCCAAAACGCTTCCCTCCGGCCCCACCGTTCCCCCGGTCAGCCACGCCGGCCCGTGAAACGATGCATTCATCAGATGCCCCTTCAGTACCACGCCGCTATCCGGCACGCCGTAAAAAAAGGACTCGCCCCAATCCCAGGCGCCATGCATCCCGATGGCAAACCATAAGTTTCCGGTCCGCCGAAGCGTGAACGCTGCCAGCAGGCCAAACGCTCCGGCCATCGCCGCTCCAAATTTTGCTTCGCCCTTGTTCCCCAAATGCAAAGCGCCGAACACTACGGCCAGCAAGACCGCCGCCGGCCAAAATCCGATTCCCGATGCAAGCGTTGCTTGCATGTACCCGCGAAAGGAGAATTCCTCGAAGAAGGCAACCAGGGTGAAGCCGGCCAAGTAGAGCAGACCGTAGCGCACCGCGTCGCCTCCGGTCAGCGCTCGCCCTCCGAATGAAAATGCACCGCTGGCTGCCATCACTCCTATCAGGACGCTCAGCATCGCGAATCCGTAGGGCACGCCCAGCCAGAATCTCTTGCCAAACGCCGCGCTTCGCGGCAGCCCGTAGTCTGCCCATGACAGATGTTCAATTCTTGTCATCACGCTTACAGTGAGCACCAGCGCCACGGCCAGCATACCGTCGCTGAAAAATAAGCCCACTGGCCCTCCACCGAACGCCCAACCACGCGCGTGCGGCAAAAGTGTTATGGCAGCACTGATCGCCGTCAAGAGTGCCAGGAATATCGCGATAGCCAATGCCAGGCGCCAACCCGCGCGGATTTCGTTCGACCCGATAAATATCCGGTGCATGTTCCGCTGCGGCGGCGCGCTGTCGTCTTGAGGCAACGGACTCGAACCCGTTTCCGGAGGAACGGAACTCATGATGGATCTCCCATCGGCCGTGACGCTGGATGTCGAGCGTCACCAAAATACGCCGCATCACCTTGCGCACCAAGCGCTTCTCGGCGGCGCATTGCTCACGCCGCGCCCTTGCGGGGAGGGACCGCCCGGTTGCGGCGGCTATCCCCCGCTGCTAAAATCCTGATTCTGCTGCGCCTGGACGAGCTGCGGTCGTCAAACGTCCTTCCAAGCAGGATGAGTGCCCGATTGCCGTCAATCAACTGTAAAACAAGGGAGAACTTGCTTGGCCAAATATGATCTTGTGATCATCGGGAGCGGTCCCGGCGGATATGTCGCCGCGATTCGCGCGAGCCAGTGGGGGCTCAAGACAGCCGTAGTCGAAAAGGATCCGTTTCTCGGCGGTACCTGCCTGCACGTTGGCTGCATTCCCACCAAGGTGTTTTTGCACCACGCCGATATTTACGATTACTTTCAGCGCGCCGAGGAATTTGGGTTTGAAGTAAAAGACGTCAAAATCAATTGGCCCGCTATGCTGGCCCGCAAGGACAAAATCGTCAAGAAACACGCGGGCGGAATAGGCATGCTCTTCAAGAAACACAAGGTCGATTCCATCACTGGCTGGGGACGCATCGCCGGTCCCGGACGGGTTTCCGTCGAAAAAGACGGCAAAACCACAGACATTGAAACCACCTACACAATGGTCGCCACTGGTTCGGAGGCGCGCTCGCTTCCCGGCGTCGAAATTGATGGCAAAACGATCCTCACAAATCGCGAAATTCTGCAATTACAAGCTATTCCGAAGTCGATGGTGGTTGTCGGTTGCGGCGCCGTCGGCGTCGAGTTTGCCTCCGTATTTCGCACTTTCGGCACGGAGGTCACACTGCTCGAAGCCCTCCCTCGCCTCGTCCCTCTCGAGGACGAGGATATTTCCCCCGAACTTGAAAAAGCCTTCAAGAAAAAGGGCATCCGCGTTGAGACCAATGCCAACGTCGAGTCCGTGAAGAAAGACGCCAAGGGCGCAACCGTCACCTTCAAGGACAAGACCGGAAAGCCCCAGTCTGTTGCGGCAGAAACGGTCCTCATCGCCGTGGGACGCCGTCCGCTCACCGAAAACATTGGCATTGAGGGCACCAAAGCAAAAGTCGAACGCGGCTACGTTCAGGCCAACGAGTTCCTGGAAACCTCCGAGCCGCGCCTTTATGCCATCGGCGATATCGTTGCGGGACTCCCTCAGCTCGCCCACGCGGCCTCGATGGAAGGCATCAT
>DASXPQ010000208.1:0-3957 GCA_036493575.1 Pirellulales bacterium | reverse complement strand
CGTGCCGCCGCCGAATGTGAATCCACCGCCGCAGCTATACGCAGCGCCGATGATACCGCCAGGAGCAGCACCATATGTGACTCCCGTGGCGCCGCCGTATGTTCTACCGACTGCCCCAGGTGCTTACGTAACCATTCCAGCCAGTTGGAATGATTACAACGCCGCTGCGATCCAGCCCGCGGCGCCTGTGGCACAACCATGCGAGGCAATTGCTTGCCAAGACCCTCCCTGGACTCATTGGTACTTCGAGGCCGATCTGGTTGGTTTTTCCCGCGATAACGCTTCGCGGCGCCAGAGCATCACTCCCTCTCTGACGACCAGCGACTTGGATTTCGGTTTAGCGGCCGGTCCCTATCTAGTCTTGGGCAGCTTTTTGGATCCGCACAACCAATGGCAGCTCGTCTATTTCATCGCCCCGGACATGTCCGCCCATGAGCAAGACAGAGGCTTTGGAGTCGATGCGAATTACGATTCAACTTTTCAAAGCGCCGAAATCAATTATCTGCACACTTGGAATCATTGGTCTCTGCTGGCAGGGTTCCGCTACCTGCGCCTCGACGACCAGTTTCGCCTCCACAATGGCTCCGATTTTGATTTCCAAACCGCAAACAATCTCTACGGCGGTCAACTTGGCTTCACCTATCACCGCGAGTGGAGCTGGATTCTGATTGACTTGGCCACGAAGATTGGAATTTATGGAAACTCCGCTGCGCAGCACGGCACCATTACACACTTCGGCACTCTCGTGGCTAGCGGCGATGAACGCCCCACGGCGACATCCTCCTCCTTCGAATTCGATATCTTCCTGGGGCACCGCTTCTCGCCCCATTGGATGGGTCGCATTGGTCTGATGACTTTGGGTGTGAGCGATGTAGCATTGGCCCCCGATATCAACCGAACCAGGGAAGCGGACCAACCAATTGCTGTCACGGGTTTAACCATCGGCGCGTTGGCACAGTGGTAAGGCGGCTAATCGCGTCACCCTTTGATGACGCCAATCGGCCGCAGCCGTGCAACTTTTTTGGCCAGGCCAGCGCGGTGGACGACGTCAACAACTAAATCGACATCCTTATAAGCGTCGGGCTGTTCCTCAGCCAAACCTTTCCAGCTCCGCGCTTTAGCAATCACGCCCCGATTTAATAATTCCCGGTCAATCCGCCGCCCTTGCGCCGCTTTCACCGCAGCAGTGCGACTCATCATCCGCCCTGCCCCGTGGCAAGCAGTGCCAAACGTTTGCTCCATGCTCCCTGCCTGACCAGCCAGAATCCAGCTCGCCCGCCCCATGTCGCCCGGAATCAAAACCGGCTGGCCAATTTGCTGGTACGGCTCTGGAATCTCCGGATGCCCCGGCGGAAAAGCCCGCGTCGCCCCTTTGCGATGCACCCACAAGGGTTTGCGGATCCCTTCCACATCATGCTGCTCCAATTTGGCGATGTTGTGCGCCACGTCGTAGACCAAATCCATGCCTAAATTTTCCCAGGAATGGCCAAAGACCTGTGAAAAGACTTCGCGGGTTTGCCACATCAATAGTTGGCGGTTGCACCACGCGAAATTTGCCGCCGCGCGCATGGCGCCCAGATACTTCTTCCCTTCCACACTGTTCACTGGCGCACAGACAAGCTGTCGATCAGGAAGGTCGATGCCGTATTTTTGCGGAGCGCCTCTCAATTCCTTCAAAGCGTCGTCGCACACTTGATAGCCCAACCCGCGGCTGCCGGAATGGATCATCACGCACACGGTGCCGGCCGAAATCCCCATCGCCGCTGCAGCCGCTTCATCGAACACCCGATCGACCACTTGCACCTCGAGAAAATGATTGCCAGCGCCAAGCGTGCCGCATTGATCAGCCCCGCGGTCGAGCGCCCGGTCGCTGACGGCGTCTGGATCTGCGCCCTCAAGGCAACCGTGTGCTTCGGTATAGTCGATATCCCGCTGAACGGCCAAATTTCGCTCGATTAAGCCAGCCGGACCGCTGGCCATTAGCTTGCGCAGCTCCTGGCGATTAAATTTGTACTTTCCGCCGCGGCCGACGCCGGTGGGAATGTTGGCGAACAATTCGTCCACCAGCCGTTCCAAATGCGGCTCCACGTCGGCTAGTTGTAGATTCGTGCGCACCATGCGCACGCCACAGTTGATGTCGTAGCCAACGCCGCCCGGCGAAATCACGCCGCCTTGCTCCGGATCGGTCGCGCACACGCCACCGATACAAAAACCATAGCCCCAGTGAATATCGGGCATCGCCAAGCTGGCGACCTGGATGCCCGGCAGCGTGGCGACGTTGGCGACCTGTTCGCACGCCTGGTCAGCGCGAATTTGCTCAATCAGCACGTCGTCGGCATAAATCAGCCCGTCGACGCGCATGCCCGCTTTGTAGCTTTTTGGAATCCGCCAGCAGCAAGTTCCGGCTCGCTCCAGCGGTCCGTGAAATGCGCCGCTTGGCATGATGCTTCCTCAGATCCTGATTAAAATCGGCACAACGACTGGCTGTCCTGATTGATTATCGCCAGGTAAAGTTCGCACGAAAGCGTCGCATTTATCGGCCGGCATTGGCGATGGTGGACGTAAAACCCTTTTCCAGTCTTACGGTATGAATTAAATAAACTGAAGCCACGAAGTCGTACAGCCCGTGAGCAATCATCGGCACCAGCAAGTTGCCAGTCGTGAGGGCAAGCCAGCCGAGGTAGGCGCCAACGGCGGTCGCTAGTACGGCATAGGTAACCGTAACCGCGTGCAATAGCCCAAAGACCGTGCTGGCGATGATTAGCCCCGCCGCAATTCCCAACCATCCTATGAGCAACGGCTGCAAGACGCCGCGGAACAATAACTCCTCGCCGATACCTGCCACCGCTGAAATGAGTGCCAACTGAACAATGCTGCAGCGCGCAAAGAGCGGCACCAACATTTCATCAACCGTTGCATTCAGTCGTCCCAACGGTCCACCGCGAATGCGCCGCATGATCAGCAGGCCAACGACGAGCGGTAGTGCGGCGGTCAATCCCCATCCAGCGTCAGCCTGACGCCACACAATGCACTGCCAGGGAGGCGTTTTCAGAAAGATTCCAATCAGGCATGCTGCAACCGCAAGGCCACCTTCAAACAGGAGGCCTAGCCGGATAATGCTCGGTGCACGATCGCCGGCCGGTAGGAGCTGGTCATTCATAAATCGAGCCGGGACGGCAACTTGTTTAATTTTTCGAGTATTTTATTGCTGAGCAGCCTTTAGGCTGCGTCGATATGCTTCGAGTTGCTGCTCGCGGCCTAGTCGAGCGGTGATCTGCCTCCATTTGGCTGCGGCATCGTCCAAAGCCTGTTGAGCCGATTGTTTGCCGGCAAGGGCCGCATACACCGCTTCGTCGAGTGCTGCCATATATTGCGCTTCGCCCGGTATGCGCGGCATCCAAATCGCTTCGGGTTGTCGCAACGCCGCTGTTAATACCTGGCTGTACTGCTTGGCCGCGCCGGCTGATAAAGTAGGTCCGGCCCAGGGCATTGGATCATCTTGCTGTGATTGGCGGAACATGGTGATTGCGGAACTGGCCGGCAGCACCTCGCTGCTCCACCGTTTGCTGGCCAACCATGTTAAGAAGTGAAAAGCTGGTTCTGCGGAATCGCTTCCCCGCACGACGGAACCGACTCGTCCGCTCATGCCACGAAGTGAAATACTGGTGGTTTCGTCGTTCCAGCGGTGCTCCCACGCATTGTGGCGAGGATTGTACGCATCGGATGCGCCCGGCACCTCAGCAACGGCGATGGGAACTTTCGCAGTTGCGATGTCGGATTCCGATGGCAATTCGACCGCCCGGCTGGGCCAACCGATTGCCATGGCCGCGTGACCGGATAGCAGCAATCGAGTGGCGTCGGTCGGCGTCAAAGACATCGCATCTTTCGGTCCCAATTTCGCCGCCGCCGCTAATTCCGAAAGCGCGCGAACAAAGGGCGGGCCGGTAATGAATGGTT
>DASXPQ010000207.1:0-3001 GCA_036493575.1 Pirellulales bacterium | reverse complement strand
CGATCGATGCC
This sequence comes from Pirellulales bacterium, assembly GCA_036493575.1. GTDB lineage: Bacteria > Planctomycetota > Planctomycetia > Pirellulales > JADZDJ01 > DATJYL01. Next base: position 2,990 of record DASXPQ010000207.1, on the reverse strand, counting down.
ATTATCAAAGGTGGCCGCACGGCGCCGAATGGCGAAATTGGCGACGGCAAGATTTTCGTGCTGCCGCTGGATGACTGCATTCGCATCCGCACCGGTGAACGGGGCGGCGAAGCAATCTAGTGTGCACTGGTCAAGCGCCCAAGAATTCTATTGGAGCTGTGCGCTGCCGCCGTGTGGCCACCACTTGCACAAGAGCACGCCGGCGAAGAATAGCAGCATTAACGGCACGGCCAGGAAGAAAATGCTGTAGGGATCGCCAGGTGTAAGAACTGCGGCGATCACCCAGATTACGAGCACTGAAACGCGCCAGTACCGCAAGTACGAAGCTACGGTCAGGATGCCGACGCGCTCTAAAAACAGCATTACCAAGGGCAATTGGAACGCCAGACCAAAACCGAGCGGTAGAAACAGCACGAAGCTGAGCCATTCCGTGATTCGTGGTTCGGGTTCAATGCCCATCGAGCGATTGAAGCTGAGGAAGAATTTTAGAATTGGCGGAAATACGAACGACGACACGAACACGCCGAGAAAAAACAGGCCGAGGCTAATCGGCAAGTAAACATGGACTAGATTTTTTTCTTTCGGATAGAGTCCGGCGGCAATGAAGGACCATAATTGGTAAAACGTCCAGGGGCTGGAGAGGATGCAGCCGGCGATCAGTGCCGCCTTGAGCCAAATCATGAACGGCTCTTGTCCGCTGAGGCTTTTAGTATGCGTGCGCGGATCGTTGTTGAGCTTGTGCCAAAGGAGAAATTCTTTCAGCTCGGTGGAGGGCGCAGTCTGTGGATTTGGGTTCGTGTCGGCTGGCGGAGGCGTCTGAGACGGGGTTTTTGCTGTGGCGTCGGTTAGCTGCTGCGGATCGATATAGACGCGCTCGAAGACCATGCCCTGTTTATCCACCCGCTCCAAGTCGGCCTCGGAGTGATCAGGGTTGATCTTTTCCAATTCTGCTTTTGCCGCGCTGCGATAATATTCCCGCAGGGCACCTTCCAGCGGACTTTGGATGAACTTCACAATGTCGTCGGCCAAGAAGAAGCCGAGCAGAATGCCGACGCCCAGTCCCAAAATCGCGTGCCAAAGGCAACTGCGCAGCTCGTTCAAATGTTCTCCGAAGGTCATCACGGAATCTTTGAACGGGTCGTCGTCTGGTTGTTTGCTCATAGGACGGCGACGGACTGACCGGACCAAAGGTCGAAAATTCGAAAAATTGCGGAGTCCAAAAGAGACGTTGATTCCGCGACACTACCACGGACTTAGTAGAAAGGTCCATCATATTAGGGCATACCGCAAGCGAACAACCGGCCAAAACAACGTGCCAGTGATGGGTTAGGGGCCGAGCTGCACGGGTTTAATGACTCTGGCAATTTTAAGGGCGGGGGATAAAATTGATGGTGGGCGTCGGGATAGAGTGTTTCGAATCCACAGGCCGGCGATTTGCGTCGTCGAGGAGGATCAAATGTCTGCCAGAACTCTGAATCACGGCTTATGGTGGTGGGTTCTTGGGGTAATGTCTGCCGCAGCGGTATGGATCATTTCGACGAGTGTGGCGGCGGCGGGAACCAAGGTAGTCGCTGCGACACAGACCACATTTAACCAGGCCGACATTGGACCACGGGATGCGCCGGTGCGCATGGCGGTGTTCACTTCGACCGATCGTGATCAGTTAAAAGTTCAGCCAGTGCGATGGGGATGGGGCTGGGGATATCGGGCGCCGTACTACGCTTACTATCCCGGACCTTCCTACTATTCAGCACCGTACTACACGTACTACGCGCCGCCCACGTATTATTCGGCGACTCCGTATTATTCTTCCTACGCTCCATATCAATATTATTCTTACTACGCTCCGTATTATGCGTACGGACCAGCGCCCGTGGTTGCCTATCGATTTCCACGGCGGGCGTTTTACGGCGCGTACTATTGGTAATCGCGCAGGTATTGGGCAATCAAATTGCCGCGCTATGCCATGCGCTTGAATGCGTCGGGCAAGAATAGCAATAGATCGCTGGCGATGAGCGAGACTTGGCCGAGCGCTTCGGCCGCGAGATCGCCGGCGAAGCCGTGCACGTGGACGCCCAGTTGAGCGGCTTCGAACGGAGTGAGTCCCTGACCCAATAGCGCGGTGATGATGCCGGTGAGTACATCGCCGCAACCGCCGGTTGCCATACCCGGATTGCCGGTCGTGTTGACGTACAGCTGATGACCATCGGTGACGATGGTACGATGCCCTTTGAGAACGACGATGGTGCTGCTGCGAATGGCGAAATCTTTAGCGCGATCTTCGCGCTCGGCCGGATTGAGCTTGGGAATGCCTGCCAGTCGAGCAAACTCGCCAGGATGAGGCGTGACAATGCGTGGCCCGGCGTGGCGGGAAAATAAATCGGGCTGTGTGGCCAGGGCATTCAAGCCATCGGCGTCGAACACCATCGGCTGATTGAATTCGAAATACATTCGGCCGATGAGATAGTCGACGTCGGGCGTTACCTGCATGCCTGGGCCGCAGGCAATGGACGTGCATTTGGCGGCGACTTCGACGATGCGGCGATGAGCAGCCTTGGCCAATCGGCCATGCTCGTCGCAGGGCAAAGGGACGGTCATGTAGGAGGCTTCAAAACCGGCTACTACGGATTGGCAGGCTTCTGGAGTTGCGACGGTGACCAAACCGGCTCCGCTACGGAGAGCGGCCATGCCGGCAAGCGAAATAGCACCAGACATTCCGGTGGACCCGCCGATGAGCAGCGCATGTCCGAACAAACCTTTGTGGCTGTCGGGCGGGCGCGGGGCTAGTTTTGGAATGGGTGGAGCGGGCATGGAGTCAGCGTCGAGTGGTTAGCGATCAGGGGCTAGTGGGTAGAGGTTGATATGCCAGGATATCGCGAAACAGATCGTGTCACCAAGAAATTATGATGCGCGCCGAACGAAATGCGAAGCTCTGTGAGCGAAAAATCTTAGCTGCAGTGGAACAGAGCGATTATGCCGATCGTGCCGCG
>DASXPQ010000206.1:0-5138 GCA_036493575.1 Pirellulales bacterium | reverse complement strand
CCCCATTACAATCAAAAAGAATTGCAGTACTTCGTTATAGATGGCTGACGTTAACCCACCTAGTAAAATGTAAATCAACACAATTACCGCCGCGACAAGGATACTAACGTTGAAATCCCACTTGAGTAACGTTTGCAGCAGCAGCCCCATGGCATACAGCGAAACGCCGGAAGAAAGAACAGTCATAAAAGCGAACGACAGTGCGTTGAAACCTCGCGTCTTCTCGTCGAATCGCAATTTTAAATATTCAGGCACGGATCGCGCCCGTGAACCGTAATAAAACGGCATCATAAAAATGCCTACAAACACCATCGCCGGAATAGCACCCACCCAATAAAAGTGGCTTGTTGAAATGCCGTATTTGGCTCCCGAGGCGCCCATTCCAATTACTTCCTGAGCTCCCAAATTGGCGGAGATGAACGCCAAACCGGTCACCCACGCCGGCAGAGATCGCCCGGAGAGGAAAAAATCGGTACTGGTGCGGACTGATCGGCGCAACAACAGACCGATACCCAGCACGAACACGAAGTACACCAGCATGATCGACCAATCAACGTACGATAGAGTCATGCAAGAACCTCACTCCCGATGAGATGGAGCCGAAAAGATTAAAGCGAAGCCGCACGATTTAGCTGCCGTCGCACTACGGATGCGAACTCGCTTCGTGCCGCTCCCCCGGGCCGCACAAAACTTATCACAGCGTAATCGAATCCGAAAGTATTTTCAAACCAGTGCCCGACAAAACGGCCGTCATTGTTTTCAATCACTCTCTCCCGACCCCGCGCTGAAAAGTTTTCCTAATCCTTCGAGTCACCGTAACCGTGCGGATGTTTTCGATGCCAATCCCAGGCCGATTGCACAATCTCTACCAGGCCCGGAAAGCGCGGCTGCCATTTCAACTCCTGCCGGATTTTTTGGCTTCCTGCGATCAACACCGCCGGGTCGCCCGGCCGCCGCGGGCCTGCCTTGGTTGGGATGGCGTGACCGCTGATTTTACGAGCTGTTTCAATAACTTGTTTGACGCTAAACCCCTGACCGTTGCCCAAATTGTAAACACGGCTTTGTTGGTCGATGGCTTTCATCGCCAGAATGTGCGCTTGGGCCAGGTCCGACACATGAATGTAATCTCGCACGCACATGCCATCGGGCGTCGGATAATCATCTCCAAAAATCGTGACCGATTCTCGCTGCCCCAATGCCACCTGCAACACAATCGGAATCAAATGTAGCTCTGGATGATGATCTTCCCCGCGCTCCACCGTGGCTCCCGCCGCATTGAAATACCGCAGCGCGGCATACCGCAACCCATGAATGCGATCCAGCCAATACAGCATTCGCTCCAAAATGAATTTAGACTCGCCATAGGGGCTTCCCGGCACAAGCTGTTCGTCTTCGTCAATCGGCATTCGCTTCGGCGCATCAAACAAATTCGCCGTCGACGACAAAATGAATTTCTTGACGCCGTGCTCGACCATACTTTGCAGCAGGTTCAAACCGTTGGTGACATTTTCGCCCAGATACTGAAACGGATGTTTCATCGATTCGCCCACCAGCGTGTGTGAGGCGAAGTGCATCACCGTGTGCGGCTGATACTGCCCCAAGGCATCATCAATCGTGCCCCGATCAGCCAAATTTCCTTCGACCAACACAGCTTGTGGATGCACCGCCTGTCGATGACCTAGCGAAAGATTATCGAATACAACAACCTTTTCTCCTTGTTCCACCAGTTGTTCGACTACCACGCTGCCAATGTAGCCAGCGCCTCCGGTCACCAGAATCGACATGAATACCCAACTCCTAATTAACTTCGTAGCAAGCGTAGAACGAAATTCTTAGCCCGGTATGGCGATCAGCACTGAAGCACCCGGGCGCCCTGCGCAGGACGGCTGGCAAATATCGTCGGCTCAATGCCCGTCTGTTTTCGGTAGCGCTCATAAATCGTTTCTGCAACTCGTCCCGCCGAGCCCGTGTGCACTAAACTTACTGTGCAGCCGCCGAAGCCACCCCCTGTCATTCTCGAACCAATCAGGCCGCCATCCTGACCGATCTCTTTGGCCAATGCAACCAGCACATCCAGCTCTTGGCAGCTTACTTCGTAGTCGTCGCGGAGCGATTCATGGCTGGCATACATCAACTGCCCCACTTCGTTCCATCGACCCGCGCTAATCGCCTGCGAAGCCTTCACAGTACGTTCGATCTCGCCAACAACGTGCCGCGCCCGGCGGTAGTTGACATCCCCCAACCGTTCTCGGGCCGATTCCAATTTCGACATAGAAGCATCCCGTAGCGTCGCCACTCCCAGAAGTTTAGCCGCCGCTTCACACTGTGCTCTCCTCTGGGCGTATTCACCGCCAGTCAGTTCATGCTTCACGTTGCTATTGGAAATCATCACGGTCACGTCTGGCGATTCAAACGGCACCAGTTTCACTTCCTGCGATTGGCAATCCAGCAGCATCAAATGATCCACCGTGCACAGCGCACTGCTGAATTGATCCATAATTCCGCACGGCACGCCGGCGAATTTGTGTTCCGCTTCCTGGCACAACAGCGCCTTTTGGATTGGCTCCAGCGACTGACCCAGCATCGTTTCCAGCAGCGTGGCAGTGGCAACCTCCAGCGCGGCGCTACTCGACAAGCCGCCGCCCAACGGCACCGTGGACAGAATTACCGCCTCAAAAGCCGGCACCGTAAATCCTCGCTTCACAAACCCTGCAATCACCCCCTGCACATAGTTCGACCAGCTCGCCGGCCCCGGATTGATCGTGCCGCTGATCTGCAGCAAAGCAGCGTCACCTTTGTCTCCACTGTAAACCCACGCAGCCGGCCGTCCAGCCTCATCGCAATGATTCGTCGATTTTGCCGCCGCGATCACAACATATCGTTCAATCGCCATCGGCAGCACAAAGCCGCCGTTGTAGTCGGTATGCTCGCCGATCAGGTTAACCCGTCCCGGAGCCGCCACCACATATTGTGGATCGCGCGAACAACGCTTCCGGAACTCACCAACAACATCTTCACGCAGCCGGTCAAGCGAAGCCGTTGAATCAGTCATTTGCGTCCCGCTAATCATCGTATTGTCCTAGGGTTACCCTTGCCGGACTTTGCAATTCGCCCGCCAACTATTTCCCGATCCACCGATTTACTTACCGCTGATCTCCCACTAGCCGCAGAATTTCCGCGTGCAACGCAGGCGTCGCCGCGGCCACGAATCGGGGAAGATCCACATCTAGCCGCCCGCCCGTGTAATTCGTAATGACCCCGCCCGCCTCGCGAATCATCAGTGCCCCTGCGGCCACATCCCACGGTTTGGTATTGCCGCCCCAATAGGCGTCAAACCGGCCCGCCGCCAAATAGCACAAATTCAGAGCTGCCGAGCCGGTCCGGCGCAGCCCTTGAGAGACCACCGCCACCCGCACCATTTCAGCCAATTCACGCGAATCGGCCGTCAACTTCGGCGGCAAGCTAACCACCACCACCGCCTGCTCAATTTGCTCGACCCTACTCACCTTCATCCGACGTCCATTCAAAAACGCTCCCTTACCGGCCTCGGCGGTAAAACACTCCCCGGAGACTGGGTCAAATACCGCCCCACATACCAGTTCGTTCCGCCCTTCCAGGGCTACAGAAACACAATAATGGGGTATCTGGTGAACGTAGTTCGTCGTGCCATCAAGCGGGTCCACAAGCCAGCGATACTCGGCATCTGCAGGCCCGGGGTCACCACCTTCCTCCCCCAAGAACGCATGGCCCGGGAAGGCCGAAAGCACAATCCGCCGCACTTCCTCCTGGCTGGCTAAATCCGCCTCAGTGACCAAATCGGCGGGGGCTTTTTCCCGGGCGGCGATCTTTCCAACCCAGTCCAGCAGCAACTGGCCCCCGGCTCTGGCTGCCCGCTCGCAAGTTTTAAGAAAGTCGCTCATCAGAGGTCTAAAAACGACCACCCTCCCACAATTCTGATTGGTTTTTTGGTCAATCTTCGCTCAACCGACCATCAATAAAACAATGGTTTACCCGAGCTTCGGACTACGTCATACAGGGGACCCAAAAGCGGGGGTCCCAATTTCCAAAAATATTTTTGCCAAATACTGGACTTTTGAAAACAACCTGTTATCATCGCGTTTGTGGATAAGAGAGTCTGGCTTAGCGGAACATTCAGGACATTTGCCTCAACTCAATCTCGGGTGCAATTGCCTTATATTTTTTATCCTGCTGAATGAACCGCAACAACGGTGGCCTCTTCTCTGTTCCGGCCCCGCCGACTTACGCAAGTGAGCGGCGGGGTTTTTTATTGCCTTTACGGCCATTTTTGCCGTTTCGCGCTCCATGATCGCTCACTGGCAGCTTGCTGGCAACACTGCTGCGCTGCTCGCCGCAGCCTGGAACGCAAAAATCGATCTTACCACACCGCAGCTCGGACTTGCGCTACGTTTCTCGGGCGCCGCTCAAAACAAATCGCCGCTTCAAATTCTGGGAGCGGAATTCGGCGACCGTCAACCGATCGAGCCGCAACGAATTGATGCCTACGTGCGCGGGCCGGATTTGGTCACCACTTATGGCGAAGCACCACCCGAGCGCCTGCGCTCCCAAGTTTATTGGCGAGTTCTTCCTGCCGGCGAATTCGCTGCGGACTTCTCAGCGCAAATTGCCGTCGCATTTGATCTAATCCTTTCATCAAACACCAGTCTGCTAGACAGCGATCCACAATCAAATATCCGATCGCTAATTCCTAACATCAGCGACGTGTTGCAAGTAGTGCGTGCCGACACAACGCAGTTGCTCGCAGAACAAATCGCAATGGTGCCGAAGCCCAGCGATTCCTTGCAAACGATAACTGCCACGCCGGAAGACCGCGCCGCTGGTTGTTTTATCACTCGCCTGGACGGCGTCCCATACAGCTATGTGGAAATGGTCCACCCGGCGGACTTTCACCGCAGTACGCTCACGCTGACGAAGTCTCGCCAAACCGACGAAACCAGTTCCCTGATTAAACACCAACTTTTCCATGAGCGGCTTGAGAAAGGCGTCATTCTACGAGCCCGCCTTCGCGCCGCACTGGTCGACAGCCAGCAAGATGAAGCCGCCGCACTGGCCGCTTACAACCACTTCGCCGCCGCGGAACCGCCGCTTACCGTCTGAAA
>DASXPQ010000205.1:0-5613 GCA_036493575.1 Pirellulales bacterium | reverse complement strand
GCCGCTATCATCGCCGGCGGCATTGGACTGTGGTGGTATCTACGCAAAAAGAAAGTCATCCCCGCTGCGACCGAACCACAGCAAAAGACCAGCGGTGCTAGCAAAGCCTGACCGCCGGCCGCAGAATTTCACTGACCCGATTGCCCCCTCCAAGCCGACTTATCCCTATAGCCGGCAAATGTTGTCGGCGGGGTTCTGTAAGGGGGGAGCATGGTTACCTGCGTCATTCGGACTGGCGCTGCGCGCCGGTCAGCGGCGGAGGCGCCGCACCGACGGCCGCTGCGCCGATCATTGGGGACGCCAATATTTTTTGCGGCGCTGGCGATTGCCTGCTGCGCGCCGGCATTCTTCCTGGTGTCTGCCGCACCAACGGTTGCCGCCGAACCGTCCGGCAAACCGACGACCGGTCGGAACTCTCGAGAAGACGCGGTTCGTTTAATTCCGCTGGATAAACTCACGCCGGAAATACGCCGCAAAGTGTCCGCGGTGATTGCCGATGTCAGCATCTATCGCCAACTGCCAACGGAATCGGTCGATTGCGAACCCGATTTGTTCCGTTTTCTAATCACCAATCCCGATGTGCTGGTGAATATTTGGCGCGTGATGGGAGTCAGCAGCGTAACGCTCGATCGGGTCGACGCCGATCAATTCCACTGCAGCGACGGTGATGGCACCACCGCCCAGGTCCAGGTCGTGTATCGCAGTCCGCAAATGCAAGTCATTTATGCCGATGGCCTGTACGATGGACCGCTGTTTCCCCGTCCGGTCCGCGGCCAATGCGTGGCGATTCTGCAATACACAAATAGCCGAAAACCCAGTGGCCGGTTTGAAGAAACGGCTCGGCTCGATACGTACTTGCACGTCGATAACGTGGGCGTGGAATTGCTTGCCAGGATATTCCAGGGGTTGGTCGGTCGCACGATCGATCACAACTTTGCCGAAACGGTCGCATTCGTGGGGAACGTTTCGCGGACCGCGGAAACCAACCCCCGCGGAATGCATCGCTTGGCAGCCAAGCTCGATCATGTTGAACCGGAACGGCGAAATCAATTCATCGCCGTCACTGACCGAGTCGCCATGAAACTGGCCGACGTAAAGCTAACCAGCGACGACGACCTGAATCCGACGTTGGCCGAAGCGGTTCAACCATCGCATTCCGAGACGCCGCCCCGTACCAGCCGAAAGTAACTTCAAGCTGTCGCAGCGCCGCCCTGCATGCGCCGTACTAGCGCCTGATATTTCATTCGCACACTCTGGTGAATCCACGCCAGATAAAAGTTTGCTCCGATAGAAGCAAACAGCGCGAGCAGTGTACCCATCAAGGGCAGCCACGGCTTCGCCACGACCGTTGAATTGGGCGACGACCCGCCGAAGCCAATCGGCGTCTCTAACACCGCGGGTTTTGCGGCCCCCATTGCCAGATGATCGGAATCAAACGAACGAGGCGGGGTTTGAGGAACGTCGTTTTCATTTAATCGCGGCGTGCTGATTTGCGGATTCTGCTGGCTCGCCACATCAATTTTTGACGGCATCCCACTGTCCGATTTCGCCGGCGCAGGATGGTTTGTCAGGTTGGATAGAGAGAAGGGTAACGACGGCATCGGACGGGACGATTCGGTTGGCGCGCTGGCGGTCGCTTGCGGCTGCGCTGGAGTTGGCTCCGGCGGCGGAGGCAAATTCAACACATCGAAAGTTGACGAACTTGATTCCTTCGGCGGCGCGGTGCCATCCGCTGACAGTAGCGGCGGCGCCGATGAAGCCGACTTCCGCTGTTCAATGGCGGCCGGAGCGTTTGAAGCCGACATCGTGTCCCTGGGAGCTGCTGCCGTCGGCATCCGATCAGCCGCAACGTCCTTCGGCCCCATTACATCTCCCTGATTGGGCAACTTAGCGCTGCCGACCGTGAGACGAATGCGGCGTAGGTTACGCTGCAAGCTCGTCGGAATGTCGCTGGAGAATCCCTGTTGGCGAAATGAATCCAACAGTTCAGGCTCCACTTGCACCACATATTCAATGCCCCCCTCCGGCAGCGATTGCCAGCCAAACTGAATCGCGCGAGCGACACTTGGAGCAAGTAAAACCAGTAAAGCAATAAGTAGTGAAGGAATGCGGTAATGCATAATGGTTGTCAGTAGGAAAGACCCTGAAAAAAGCGGCTTTGCACAAATATCCAAGCCGCGGCGCTACCTTTCGCCAGATGATGCAAGGCTTATGCCACACGGCACGGAAGCTTTCAAAGCAAGCTAACATTCTCGCACTACGGTTAGCAACTGGAGTTTACTTGCAAGCGTATTGGCCAGCTAACCCTTACTTTTTTCGGGTTCGTTCAATTTTGCCAATTCGATCTGCAACATGTTCAGACCAACTTGTAAGAATGCCACAGCCATAGGGCCCACGAATACGCCGATTGGTCCCAGCGCTTCGACTCCGCCCAGTACGCTTAACACTGCCAACAGCGGATTCAGCTTCGATTGCCCATGCAACAATAGCGGTTTGAGAATCGTATCGACCACGGTCACGATGGCCACGCAGTACACGCCTAGCACAATGCCGGCCAGCATTCGTTCGTCCACGAAAATCAGCCAAGCGCACACCGGCACCCAAACGCTGGCTGTGCCGACAATCGGAACCATGGAGCCCAGAAATGTGAGCATCATGAGCAGGAATACAGACTGCAGTCCGGCCAGAGAAAATCCAATCCCCGTCGCAATGGCAATCGCCAGTCCACCGATCAGATGGGCGCCGACCACCGCTCGACTGATTTCTTCAAATTCGCCAATCAAGCGTTGCTGATTATGCTGCTCCAGCGGAATTAATTTGGTGACGGTGCCTAGCATTTGAGTGCCATCGGCCAAAAAATAGTACAGCGCCAAAATCAACACGAAGCAACCCACCAGAAAATCCAGGAGCACCGCTGGAGTTTTACTCGCAATCGGCCCCAACCAATCGTTGATTTTGGTCGCTAGCTCTTGGCGAATTTCTTTGGGATCCAGTTGTAGTGAAAACCACGTGTTCACTTGGTCGATCAAGCGATCGAATGATTTCGGTTCAAAATGGACCCGATCGGTACCCCGTACCATATGCACCGCATCATGGGCGCCCATGTAGACAACTGCCACAGTCGGAATCAGCACGATCAGCATGATAGCCAGCGTCGTCAGCCCAGCGGCTGCCCGATCATGGCCCTTGCAGCGATGCAAAAACCAGCCGTGCAAGGGTTGGAACAGCATGGCGAAAAGCGCCGCGAGAAACAGCGGCACAAAAAAGCGGAACACCACCAAATAAAACAATCCGCCAAACAACAGCACGATTGCCAACAGCACAATTAGCGAAATGACGCGGTTCGTTGGGGTTAAACTTGAGCGCGATGGACTGGGTTTAGTCGTCAAAGTATTCGTCGTTTCGCTAGGTAGTTTTGTTTAAGGCCCCGCACAACAAATCGACCACTGCTTCCAACGACTGCGGGATCACATTCACGCCGGCCAGCACCGGCATAAAATTGGTGTCGCCATTCCAGCGCGGCACAATATGCCAATGTAGATGACCTGGCAAACCGGCGCCCGCCACCCGCCCCAAGTTCAGACCGATATTAAATCCTTCGGGCTTCATCAACTGTTCAAGTGCTCCGTTCAGACGGGTAATAAACCGCATGAGTTCCAAATGCTCGTCATCCGTCAGTTTTTCCAAGCGCGGTTCGTGTCGCACTGGCGCGACGAGCAGGTGACCGTTGTTATAGGGATACCGATTCAACAGGGCGATTGCTAATCGGCCGCGATATACCACCAGGTTCTGCCGATCGATCTCGGTCTGGCTCTTCTGCTGGCCGGTAACCTCAGCCACGGCCCGGCAGAGAAAGCAGTTTTGATCCGCGCCGGGCTGCCAAGCCAGCTGCTCCGCCAATGGTTGCTGCGGCGCAGCTTTTTCGCCCCCTGTGATGTAACCAATCCGCCACGGCGCCCATAGCTGTTGGAAATTCATAGTGCCGATTGTATGCAGCGCCATGAACTGAAGGTAGATCAGCCGACCCGATCAGCGCACGATCAGAAGACTAAAACTTCAGGCAGCCATTGAGTCTGGCAAAACAAGCGGTTTCTTCCGCCTTCAGCCCCAGAATTGCCACCACGGTCGGCTCGGCCTAGCCGCCGATTTTCCGTCGCCCATACTGGCAGATACCAGTGCCAAGGCGCGGCCACTTTTGTCGATCGTCCCGCGCATCCGTGCTCGGGTAATGACGGCGCAATTCAAATTCGCTCCGGTGAGATTGGCGTTCTCGAGATTCGCACCCATTAAGTTCGCGCCGCTTAAATCTGCAGCTCGAAGATCTGCCCCCTGCAAATCCGCCGTGCTCAGGTTGGCCCGCAAATCGGCCATGCTCAAGTCCGACTTCGTGAGATTCGCACCGGAAAGGTTCGCTCCGGTCAGCCGCGCATATCGCAAATTAACGCGCTGCATATTGGCCGCGGAGAAATCAGCCCCAACCAAGGTGCAATCCGTTAGATCAGCGCCCGTTAAATCAGCATGGGCAGCATTGGCAGAATCCAGGGCCGCGGCATTGAAGGACGCATTGGCCATATTGGCGCCGCGGAGGTCGGCGTCACGCAAATCGGCGTTGTTGACGATCGCTCCGCGCAAATCGAGACCCTGCAGGCTGGCGCCTTGCAATTTAGCGCCAGACAGTTTTGCGCCGGCCAGCGTGTCAGACTCCACTTCTAACAGGACGGCGCCTGTCGATTTGTGTCGAATCTGGATCATGGCCGCACCTCGGTACACATGGCCCGGGGGTGCTGGTGCGAGTGACCGTAAAGATCGACGCGTGCGCAGTGTCTCCATCCCGACTAGATATGCCTTGCCTCCCTCAATGTATGGCCATTATACCACAGGAGCAAGGTCAAATGGCAAGCTCGCAGGTCACGAAACGCAGGCTTTTTTCTTGATGCTAAACCTGCCTGGCAGCGGTCCCGTTACCAGCCGACGTACGTCCAAAGATTCCACAACCAAGGTTGGACCCAAGGATTCCAGACCGCATACGCCGCCGACAGGACCGACAGCGCCAACAGCAAATATCCGAATAGGCGGCCGGAAAGCCAACGAGAAAGCTGGTCGGCCATCGGTAATAGAGCCAATAGCCACAGCGGCGCTAACCAAAAAACCCAGCGGAAGCCGCTGGCCATGCCGCCATAATTGCGCTCTTCAATCGGCAATAGTACATAGAACACAATGCACACGATCGAAACCAATCCAATGCCGACGGCTGCCGCAGGCATCCGGTAATTCTTCCCAGCCGCTAACACAACAAAGCCTGGGATGGCCAACAACCATATCGGCGTGAGCGAAAAAATGCCGTGATGGCCGACCAGCACATTCAGTACGTATTTCCCGATCGAAGCTTCCCCGATATCAATTCCCTCGGGACGTCGCCAATAACTTTCCACTAGCTTGCCATCCGTGCGCGTGAATTCGTAATCGTACCAATTGTTCGCATTGCCGCGCAGCGCGACCGTTTGACCGGAATCGAGTGCGAGCTTGCCTTCGTAATGTTCCGGGTCCTTGCTCGGCGCCGGGCGGAGTTCTGGATCACCCCTTGCACTCAAGTCTTTAGCCGCGGTTTGAACC
>DASXPQ010000204.1:0-9245 GCA_036493575.1 Pirellulales bacterium | reverse complement strand
TGTGCAGGCCTTCGTCGCCGCACAAAAAAAAGCGGGGCAAACGCAGCCGATCAAGCACGCTGCTTTCGGCATCGCCGGGCCGGTGCGCGACGGCAAAGTTCACACCTCGAATTTGCCGTGGACCATCGATGCCGCACAATTGGCCACGGAATTGGGTCTGCCCGCCCAAGGCGTTCGTTTATTGAACGATTTGGAAGCCAACGCCCAGGGTATCCCGGCACTGGGTCCTAACGATTTTGTCACGCTCAATGTCGGCAAGCTCGATCCCTTTGGAAATGCCGCCATCATTTCCGCCGGCACCGGCTTAGGCGAAGCGGGAATTTATTTCGATGGCCGCAATTTGCATCCCTTTGCTTCCGAAGGCGGACATGCCGATTTCGCCCCGCGCGATCAAATTGAAACCGAACTGCTGCTGCACCTTCGCGAAAAATTCATTCAAACCAGCGGCGGCCACGTGAGCTACGAGCGCGTGCTTGCCGGTCCCGGCTTGCGAAACATCTACGAATTCCTGCGCGACACCGGCCGCGGTAAAGAAACTCCGGAGCTAGCCGCCGCTCTTGCCGCCGGTGATCCCTCGGCCGTAATTTCCATCGCCGGGCTCGATGGTTCCAGCCCATTGTGTGTTCAAGCTCTGGAAATGTTCGTGTCGTTCTACGGAGCTGAAGCCGGCAACCTGGCCATGCGCATGTTAGCCAGCCGCGGCGTCTATATTGGCGGCGGCATTGCACCTAAAATCATTCGCAAGCTGCAGGAACCCCGATTTTTGGAGTCTTTCTGCAATAAAGGCCGCTATCAGCCGCTACTGCGACTGATTCCCATCCACGTCATCATGAACGATCTCACCGCCCTGTTCGGCGCCGCCCGCTTTGCGGCCGTGCACGCCAAGTTGCTGCCCCCATGGTCCGGCTAAGCAGATTACAGCGTTTTCCGCGGATTTAACCTATAATTGGAAACCTCCAAGGTAGGTATGCTCGGAGAACTTGGTGATCTCAATTTCTGGCCAATCAACTCCCCACTCCCTTCATGGAAGCTGAATCCCTACGCCTGATTGAAGACGCCAGTCGTGACGTTAATTGGAAGCGGTGGGGACCATATCTATCGGAACGACAATGGAGCACCGTCCGCGAAGATTATTCCGCCAGCGGAAACTGCTGGGAATATTTTCCGCACGACCAGGCACGCAGCCGCGCGTACCGCTGGGGTGAAGATGGCCTCTTAGGCATTACCGATCGCGAATGTCGTTTGTGTTTTTCCCTGGCGCTGTGGAACGGCCGCGATCCAATACTCAAGGAGCGGCTGTTCGGTCTGACCAATGGCCAAGGAAATCACGGCGAAGACGTCAAAGAGTGTTATTACTACCTCGACGCCACGCCCACCAGCTCTTATCTCCGTGGCTTATATAAATACCCGCAACGGGAATATCCTTACTCTTGGCTGGTCGACGAAAACGGTCGCCGCGGTAAGTTCGATCCGGAATTCGAGCTCGCCGATGCCGGCGCCTTTGACGAAAACCGTTACTTCGACGTGCTCATTGAATATGCCAAGAACACTCCCAACGATTTGCTGATCCGCATCACGGCCTCCAATCGTGGGCCGGAAAAAGCCAAGTTGCACCTAGTTCCGACGCTATGGTATCGCAACACCTGGTCCTGGGGCTGCAAGCACGAAGGCTGCTGGCCCAAACCGCGAATGGCCCAGGCCGACGAGCGTTCGCTAATAGCCGATCACGTCACGTTGGGTCGATTTCACTTTATCGCCGGCGATTTGACGATTGGCGACAAGCCGGCCGCGCAACTTCCCACGTGGCTATTCACCGAAAACGAAACAAACCAATCCCGCCTATTTGGCCAGGAAAACAATTCCCCCTATGTGAAGGATTCGTTCCACGATTATGTGGTCCATGGCCGCCGCGACGCAGTAAATCCCAAACTCCGCGGCACCAAAGCAGCCGCCCATTTCGTCTGCGACATCGAACCCGGCGCCAGCGCCGTTCTTCGACTGCGATTGTGCTCCGACGACGAAGCGCCGTGGAAACAGCATCCCGGATCGTCGACCGATGCAACTTCCGCCAACGGCGATGGCTTTTCGGGCGGCAAGAATTCAATCACTATTGCAAATCCCAGCATCGACAAATCGGCTCTCGACAGTCGCGCCGCCTCAGGCAAAAGGCAGGCATTGGAACCTTCCGCATTCGATCTGATTTTCACCGATCGCCGCGCCGAAGCCGACGAATATTACTCCGAACACATTCCTGCGGATCTCAGCGCCGCCGAACAAGATTTAGCGCGCCAAGCTTATGCCGGTTTGCTCTGGAGCAAACAGTTCTACGAGTACATTGTGAAAGATTGGCTCGAGGGGGATCCCGACCAGCCCACTCCTCCCGCCGAACGCCTTACCGGCCGCAACAGCGATTGGACCTTCCTCCACAATCGCGACATCATTTCCATGCCCGACAAATGGGAGTATCCCTGGTATGCTGCCTGGGATTTATCGTTCCACTTGGTTGCCCTGGGAAAAGTCGACGTGCAGTTCGCCATGGATCAGGCGGTGCTCTTCTTACGCGAATGGTACATGCATCCCAACGGCCAGATGCCTGCTTATGAGTTCGCGCTCTCCGACGTGAATCCACCAGTGCACGCCTGGGCCGTTTGGCGGTTATACAAAATGAGCGGCCCCAAGCGGCAGCGCGATCGGCTGTTTCTTGCCCGCTGCTTCCAAAAACTGCTCATCAACTTCACTTGGTGGGTCAATCGCAAAGATTATACCGGCCGCAATCTGTTCAGCGGCGGATTTTTGGGAATGGACAACATCGGTTTGTTCGATCGCTCCCAGCCACTGCCTCCCGGCGTCTTATTGCTGCAGGCTGATGGCACCGCCTGGATGGCATCCTATTGCCTGGTGATGCTTTCCATGGCCATGGAACTGGCCAGCGACGATTCGGCCTACGAAGATGTCGCCTCCAAGTTCTTCGAACACTTCGTTGCCATTGTCGACGCCATGAACACCTTTGGTGGCACCGGACTTTGGGACGAGCAGGACGGTTTCTATTACGACGCCATTCAAATCGCCGGAAAACATCGCCATCTCCGGGCCCGCTCCATGGTCGGGCTCATTCCGCTCATGGCGGTTACTGTTTTGGAAGATGAAATCATGGATCGTCTCCCCAGTTTCAAAAAACGCGTGAATTGGTTCTTGGAAAATCGCAAGGATTTGGGCCGGCATATTGCTTATTGCGAACACGGTTCCGGCCACAGCCGCGCCGGGCAGCTGCTGGCTATTCCCACGCGGGAACGGTTGGAGCGTGTGCTGCGATACATGCTCGACGAAACCGAATTTCTGTCGCCGTACGGAATCCGGTCCCTGTCGCGCTATCACCAAGACCATCCCTGCGTGGTCGAATCGGAGTTCGGCCATTTCAGCGTGAATTACGACGCCGGCGAGTCGACCACCAGCACCTTCGGCGGCAATTCCAATTGGCGCGGTCCGATTTGGTTCCCGGTCAATTACGCCATTATCGAAGCCTTGCAGCGCTATCATTACTTCTACGGCGATTCATTGCGGGTGGAATGCCCCACCGGTTCGGGCCGCTGGATGAATTTGGACGAGGTCGCCGTGGAACTGTCGCAGCGCCTCGTCAAGTTGTTCTTGCCCGACGAGTATGGCCGCCGTCCCTGCCACGGCGACGACCGCCGCTACGCCGACGATCCGCACTGGCGCGACCTTATTCTGTTTTACGAATACTTCCATGGCGATAACGGCCGCGGCTGTGGCGCCAGCCATCAAACCGGCTGGACCGCGCTGGTGGTGCGCCTGCTGGACAAGTTTCTTCGTCGTTCACATCCTCAAGCGTTGGCGATCCCGACAATCAATGTCCTCGATCTTACCGGCACGGTAGATCCACCTTCTCGGCGGTAATCCGCAATCCATCGTCGCTTTCGCCATGTTCCCTCATGTGGGTGGCTGCTGTGAACTACGGTTTCGATAGCTTCACATGCCGTCGATGCGCTTCTCCCTCGTTCGGTCGCCCACTTGCCGACGCGCA
Organism: Pirellulales bacterium; assembly: GCA_036493575.1. Lineage (GTDB taxonomy): Bacteria > Planctomycetota > Planctomycetia > Pirellulales > JADZDJ01 > DATJYL01. The sequence goes on along the minus strand of DASXPQ010000204.1, from coordinate 5,203 downwards.
GCTCGGGACTTGTGAGCTGAGCAGGACCTCATAATTACCTCGAACATTCCGCGGCCTCGGGTGCTCTCCGCCCACCTACCCCCGTTGCCTGGAAGTGGAACCGGTTTTCAAAGCATTCTCGTTTTTCGCCAACTATGGAGTGCGGCCGACACTTTGTCTTTATCAGGAGTTTGCCATATGAGCAGTACTCTGGTTGCTAAATCCATGGTTGCGTCCGAGGACGGACGTCCCAATCGCACCGTGCCATTGCCCAAAATCCTTTGCATCGACGACGATCCTGCCATCTGCCGATCGCTGCAAATTCAATTACAAAACTACGCGGCTGAAGTATTCACTGCCTCGTTTGGATCGCTCGGATACTGGGAAGCGCTGGTTCACCAGCCCGATATCATCATCACTGACCTTCGCATGCCGCAGGGCTCAGGCGACTACGTGGTCGAATGCTTGAAGCGCAACCCAAGCACCCGCGACATTCCCGTGATCGTCCTCACCGGCCGGCGCGATCAGAATTTGCAACGTTACCTGCGTGGATTGGGTATTGCTCAGTACCTGGTTAAACCTGTGTCATTCGACGAACTCCGCTCGGAACTGCAGCGCTTTATAACACTGCTGCCGCGCGCGGATGATGACCTGGCTGAAACCTCGAATCCAGAAATCCAGCTGCACAATCAACTGGCACAAATAGTAGAACCTAATGGTTAATAAAACAGTTCGGTCGAGTTGCATTCTCCTCTAGTCTCTTTTGTACAACTTGCTCTCCATCTCTAATTCTATGAGCGACGTTCTCCGCGTACTGCTTGTCGAAGACGACCCCGGTCAGGTTGAATTGACCCAGCGTCGCTTGGCAAAGGTTGTTGTGCCCCAGTTTGTCGTCGAGCACGCCGGCACATTGGCCGCAGCCACAATGCAATTGTCGGATTCCAATTTTGATGTGATTCTGCTCGATCTCGGCTTGCCCGACAGCCACGGGATCGACACCCTTCGCTCCATTCACAGTCAATCGCCCCACTTGCCGATTGTTGTGGTTACCAGCCAAGACGACGAAAGCATAGCGCTGGAAACGCTGGAACAAGGCGCGCAGCATTATTTGATTAAAACCGCTGTGACTTCCGAACTATTGGTGCGCAGCATCGAATACGCCATCGGGCGGCAACGCATTAGCGCGGAAAACAAACGGTTGTTTTCGGAGGTTCAAACTGCTAATCAACAATTGCGCGAAAAGAATGCAAATCTCGCCCGGGTATATCAAACGGCGCAGCAGTTTGTCGACAACGTATCGCACGATTTCCGCACACCGCTGACAGTCATCAAGGAGTTTTCTTCGATTATGCGCGAAGGCTTGGCCGGCCAGGTCAATTCGCAGCAGCAGGAATTCCTCGACACCATTTCCGATCGTGTCGACGATCTGGCGATGATGGTCGACGACATGCTCGATGCCTCCAAGCTGGAAGCCGGCATGCTCTGCTGCTGGCGGCGAGAAGCTTCTTTGGGCGAAATCGTCAATCAAGTTCAGCGCACACTGCAGCGCAAGGCGGCACTGAAGAATATCCCCATCGAGGTAGAAATTCCCGCCAATGTGCCGGCCGTGTTTTGCGACAGCGAAAAAATTTGCCGCGTACTCATCAACCTTGCTGTTAACGCCATTAAGTTTTCCCCGGAGGGCAAGCCCGTCCGCATTTGGGGCCGCTACGATACTGATCACGCCGAGATTCAAGTGGGTGTCACCGATCAAGGCCCCGGCATCAGTCCCGAAAATCAAGCCCGGTTGTTCCAGCGATTCCATCAGTTGGAGGAGACCATCCTGGAAAACAGCCAAGGTTTCGGCTTGGGCTTGGCCATCGCCCGCGAATTGGTGCAGCTGAATCTCGGCGAGCTGAACGTGAAAAGTCAGCTCGGCCAAGGGAGTACCTTTTTTTTCACGCTATCGCCGGCTGAACCGAGGCAACTAATCGCCAAGCATCTTTGGCGACTCGAACAATTATCGGCTTCGTCAAACCAGTTGTGTTCGTTGGTAGTTCGCTCGAGGCGCAATGGAGAATTCGGTACAGAAGCCTCAACCGTGATTGATGAATTCTTGCAACACATGGTCCGCAACAACGATTTGGTCTTAACCATCAATCAGCGAGTTTGGCTGGCTCTGGTGCGTTGCCCGCCCAACGAACTCGATGAACTTGTCAACCGCTTGCAAACAAACTGGCAGCAGCAATCACGCGCCTGTCCCGCCGGCCAGTTGCCCGACTTGTATTTCGAAAAAGGTCCCGCGTACGCGCTGACAGAGCAACTTGCCGGGCTGACCGAACAACTTATGGACCAATATCAGCAATTGCAGCAGGTACAGAATTGTTGCACAAAGGTGTTACTGGTCGACGACGACCGCGACATTGTGCGCGGCCTGGCCGTGCGTTTGAAAGCCGACGGCTATGAAATATCGTCCGCTCATGACGGCGTCAGCGGTTTTGAAGCCGCCATGAGAATTCGTCCCGACGCGATGATTCTCGATATGCGCATGCCCGGCATGAACGGCATGGAAGTCATGTCGCAAATGAGTCAACATCCAGAAACGCGCAACATCCCTGTGATTGTTTTGTCTGCCAGCCTCCGCGATCAACAACCTGCACTCGACAAGGGAGCGCGTTACTTTCTCGACAAACCTTGCGACCCGCGCACCTTGCTGGCCGCCCTGCATACGGTCGCCGCACCGTCCACCAACTAATATGGCTGCCCACAGTCAAAAATCGATATTTATCGCCGATGACGATTCGCAACTGGTGCGGGCGCTGTCGATACGTTGCCAAAGATTAGGCCTAAACGTTCGCAATGCCTACGATTCGGTAACGGCCCTCACGCATATCCATGCCCAGCCGCCCGATTTTATCTGCCTCGATGTGAATTTGCCTGGCGGCAATGGTCTAAGCCTGTGCGAAATGCTCTGCAGCGACGATCGCACCGCCCGCATTCCCAAAATCATTCTCACCGGCCGTAGCGACCCCGATACCATCCGCCGCTGTCACACCATGTGCGCTTATTACGTGGAAAAATCACCCAATGTGTGGGACCGTCTCGGCCCGCTGCTGTGCGAATTGCTGGGCCAGCAAACCGCACCCCAAGCATGCTCGGCAACTACTTCTTTTGCAATTCCGACAACCGATAATTCGTGAACGTCATTTCCCTTACGTGACGATCGCCGGGTCCGGTTTGCACTTCCAGAATTCGCTCCGGCAAATCAAAGTTGCCCACGCGAGTCCAGGTATTCAGGTAGGTGCTGCTCGATTTAACCTGGTTGGTCTTCTCGTCCCACGTCGTCATGCTGAAGACCCGCGGCAAATACTTGCCGTCCTTATTCTGCTCTGTTTCCAGCACGCTAATGGTAAACCGCACAGGCCCAGCATGACGATTCACTTCCGTCACCATGTTGTCGCGAATCCGGTAAGCGCTTGAATAATCGGAATCGCCCAATTGAATCAACCGGCCCAGCGGATGATTTTTGCCATCATCGGCAAACGTAGGTTTCTCATCAGAAAAGCCCGATGGTAGTCGATGCTGTACCAACGTGCTGGCTTGTTCCTCGGCCCACTCGCGGAGTTTTTCATCGGTCAATTTCACGCTGGCAGTGCTGCTGTCGTCCACAGCCAATGCACCATGTTCCGACTTTCCGTCAACAGCCACGCTAACATCCGCCGTGAAGCCGGGAAAATTAACCCAAACCGCGCGGCCGTCTCGCGCTTTGCGAAGCAACTCAACAGCGGCCGGATCGCCTACCGTTTTTACCACCGATAATTTTTTCGGCGCCGCAGCAGCGTATTCTTTGCCCGACGCCAGTTCAAAGGTCAGCGTCGACCAATGCCGCACTTCATCGTATTTCTTTCCGTCCCGTTCGCCTGAAATTTTCTGATACAGTCCTGCTCGAATCGCGTAATTTCCTGGCGCCGCTTTCTCGATCTGTGCATTTCCGTTTGAATCGAGTTTCAATTCTCGTTCTTCGTTGTCTGGCCCAATCACAAACAGTTGAGCGTCGGTTGTAGGTTTTTTATCAAATTGGATGCTGATCGCCAGCTCATTGTTTTTCTGCCGCGCATTCACCTCCAAAGGAATCGACGAATGGTTTGCAACGTTTCTCAATTCACCGCCCGTTCCAGCTGGTAAATGCCGAGCCGAGTATTGCAGTAGAAACGTGCTTCCGCCTCGGCTCACCACCCCGTAATCGCACGTGGCCTCAATGCAGGCACTCTTTGTCTGACCGGCCGGCATTGCCTCGATCGCCGCAGACCAAGCTCCTTGATCACCGCTCACCTGCTTCTGAAGAACCAATGGCCGATTCGATCCATCTGCTTCGCAAATCCAAGCCTTTGTTTTCGCCACTTTGTCCAGCAAATTCGCATCACCGGGCTCGAAGCTTTCTGAGAACCACAAGTTCACTCGGGTTGGCTTGTCGGCCGGATCAACCTGGAGCCACAAAAAATGCGCCGCCGCAGGTCGAGATATTCCCATCGCGGTCAACAAAACAATCCATTTACATGCACTGCGCATCCAACTGCACTCCTATAAATAAGCGATGAAGTAAGTTTTCATATCCAAAAGAATCATTTTTGCAGAATTAGCTTGCCGCTTTTCGTGAGCCGCAAACGATAAACTTCCGTCCCGTGCCGAATCCAAATTTCCTTTTCGCCACGCAACAACTCCTCCGAGGTCAACTGGCGAGGGCCGGCGGAAGGTCTGGGCTGTGAGTGGGAATGTTGCTCAGTCATGATCATTTTCAAATGCTCCCAATGTGAACCTGGTTGCGCAGTCGCCTGCTGATCAAAAATCACCCCTCGGTTCGCCGTCGTTTCGATTTGCCAACGATTTCAAAACGTCGTGATGAATCTTGTCCGACAAAAATCGAACGGATCCGTCGACCATGACAAAATTAACGCCACCCGGATGATCGCTACGGAACGCTTCGTACTCGTCATAAAACAGTCCATATTCCAGCGTCGCCAGCCGATCGGGGTTCAGTCCTCCGGCCGCCGATCCCCAGGTCACCCCGGGGTAGCCCACGGCCCACCGAGTCTCGCCCCCTTTCACTGTGTTTGCCGGTTTACACGCGTTCCAATAATAGTTCTTCAGTCCGTAATTCATTTCACCCACGAGCAGCGTTTTAGACGCGCCGTCGGTCGCCGATATTTTCTCAATCTTCGTTGGCCCGAACTTCGGATGAATAATT
>DASXPQ010000203.1:0-1664 GCA_036493575.1 Pirellulales bacterium | reverse complement strand
TAAAATTCCCAAGACGGTGGAGAAGTTTACCGAGCGCATTCTGCTTGCGCCGCAGCATGTTCGGGGAATTGATTTTTCAACGCAGATTGGCCTGCTGGAGCGCGCGACGGACCACGTTTGTGAAATGGTCAGGAGTTTGCGAGGAGGAATGAACCTGGAAAAAATAAAGGACCTCAACGACAAGCTTCAGTATCTGGAGGGCGAAGCCGACAAACACATGATGACGCTCTACAAAGACCTTTTCAGCGGGAAGCATGAAGCGATTCAGGTGATCGTGTTGAAGGACCTTTACGAACTGTTAGAGAAGGTCATCGACCGGTGCCGCGACGCCGGGAACGTGTTGGCGCATATTGTGTTGAAGAATTCGTGAGCGCCAGCATGAGCCCGATGGCCGTCGTGGTTTCGCCCGCCCCGGCCGCTAGCGAGGAGCGAAGGTTAAGAACAATCAGTTGAGAGGGGGGCGAGAAATCCGAATATGCCCGGGAGATGGAAGCTTAACCAGCCAGCGTTGATCTGCGTTTTGCTGGCGCTCGCGGTTGCCACGATTTATCTGCCGGCGGTCTTTCTGGGGTTTACCAACTACGATGATCCGTATTACGTGACGGAGAATCCGCATGTGCGCAACGGGTTGAGTCTCGACGGTGTGCGATGGGCGTTGAGCCATACTTGTGCCGGGAATTGGCAACCGCTGACATTGATTTCGCATCAATTGGATTGCCAGCTTTTCGGACTGAAGCCAGGCGGGCATCATGTCACCAGCGTGCTCTTCCATGCCGCGAACGCAATTTTGTTATTCGTTTTGCTGCATGCATTAACGGGTGCAAGGTGGCGAAGTGCCGCAGTGGCGGCATTGTTCGCGTTGCACCCGCTACGGGTTGAGTCGGTGGCGTGGATTGCAGAGAGAAAGGATGTGCTGAGCACATTTTTTGGGTTGCTTTCACTATGGGCCTACACGAAGCACGCAAAGGGTCAAGCCTCTGAGAGCCGCAAACGATCTTTTTACTACTGCGTCGCGCTCCTGTTGCTGCTGTTCGGGCTGATGAGCAAACCGATGCTTGTGACGTGGCCGTTTGTCATGTTGTTGCTGGATTACTGGCCGTTAGGAAGGTTTGGGGCGGGCAGCGGCAATTCAAGTGGAATTCGTCGCGCCCTGATTATCGAAAAGATTCCATTTCTCGCCTTGTCGGCCGCGTCGTGCGTGGTCACGTACCTGGCACAGACGGCTGCGACTGCAGTCGCGCCCTTGCAGGACATTCCGATTGGAGGCCGAGTTGTTAACGCGATCATTTCGTATGCGCGCTATCTATGGAAACTCGTTTGGCCGACCAGGCTTGCGGCGATTTATCCTTATGTTGCAAGGTGGCCGGCGGGAGAGGTGGTAGCTGCGGCGCTTTTGCTGGCCCTGATCACAGCGTTGGCGCTCTGGCAATACAAAAGGCGGCCGTTCTTAATTTTCGGTTGGGCCTGGTACTTGGGCACCCTCGTGCCAGTTATCGGGATAGTGCAGATCGGAAACCAATCCATCGCGGACCGTTACACGTACATACCTGCGATCGGCATGTTGGTGTCAATGGTTTGGGCGGTAGCGGAATGGGGTGAAATTGAAGGCGGGCGGCACGGGATCGTTAACGTGGCGGCGGGTTGTGGGATGGCCGTGTGCGCTC
>DASXPQ010000202.1:0-8648 GCA_036493575.1 Pirellulales bacterium | reverse complement strand
TTCTTCAACCCGTAATTCATTTCACCTACGAGCAGCGTTTTAGACGTGCCGTCGGTCGCAGAAATTTTCTCAATCTTCGTGGACCCGAACTTCGGATGAATGATTGCGCCGTTCTGCGGCGGAATGAAATTGAACACAAACGAAATGCCCGATCCGGTGCTGACCGCGTAACTACCGGGAGCCCCCGTTTCATTACAATTCGGATCCGAATCAGGCACGCCCCGCGGAAGCTGCATGCTCGGGCACAAATACACCGGCATGGCCAAATTCGCCACCGCGGTGTTTTGCGGACTACTTTGGTAAGGCACGCTCTCGTCAAATTGTGTCGCTGCATTTTGCTCTTCCAGATAGGGCAAAATCAGCAACAATGCGCCATTGAAACCGTCGTCGCTGAAACGCGCCGGAGGCAGTCGTTTGCGGGCGCAACTATACATCTGCATCGCCAAACCAATTTGCTTCAAATGGTTTCCGCACTGTGTGCTGCGGGCGGCCTCGCGCGCCGCTTGTACCGCCGGCACCAGCACCCCAATCAAAAGCCCAACAATTCCGATCACCACCAGCAATTCAACTAGCGAAAAACCTCGGCATCTCGTGCAGGGTTGTTTCATGGGTCGCAAGTTTTCGCAGTTCTTACTAGGCATCAAATCCCCTGCACTTTCGCAGCCTGAAAATTGCCAGGCCAGCCGTTCCCAACAGGACTAATACCGCGGTCGCCGGCTCCGGCACAATCGTCAGCAAGGGTGCAACAGTGCCCGCCGACGAATCGAACACGGCAACATGGTACGCACCCGATACTCCAACCGCTGCCTCTTGGGTCAACAGAAAACCGTTGTTGGCAAGCGATCCGTCCAGCCATTGCTTGACTAAATTGGTAACGTCGAACGAAACCATCACGTTCACTTGATTCAAACTCTGCGACGTCGCAGGACTACCAGCCGCTCCCGGCAGCGTGTTCCATGTCACCCCGCTGCCGCCGCTCTCCGACCACGATTCTGTAATCGCAGTCACGTCAATTTGCACCGGGTGGGTCGCATCCGGGCTGAGGCCGAAGCCGGCAGATACCGTATCAATGACATGCAGTTGTAGAGTGGCAGAGCTAACCTGCGAACCCGTTAAACCCACCGTCGAGAGATCGAACTGCAACAGGCTTTCCGTATCATGGCCGCTCCCTGTTTTCCCAGCCGACAACAAATTCCCAAACGTCCCCGGAAACGAAACCGAGTCGAAGTTGTAGCCCGACAAAAACTGGTAAACGAACGTGTCTTTGCTCGTTGATTCATCGGGTTGCAAGGTAATCGCCACGCAGACCGCCTGATGCAGACAACACCAAATCAGGGTGACTGCAAAGCACAACATGCGTCGTAACCAAGTTACGCGATCACCCCGTGCCAAAACTCTGATGGAAGCTGCCGAGTCATTTGCTGCTTTCATTAGCTCGTCTCCTGCCAAAAAGTTCAAAGACACCCGCGTTCCGAACACCAATGGCATGGCCGGACCGATGGCGAGTTCTGGCGGGCGAGCGGGACAGAAAATCCCGTAGCAGGCTACACTCGTGTAGTACAAGTGAGATTGAGTCTCAATCGCAATCGACGCATTTTAAGCCTATTTCCTTAGCCGTCAATAGGCCCTCAAAAGATTTTCACTACTTCACTTGTGAAGAACGACCTGGCCCTCAATTCAGCGACGGATCTGGCGGCTCATGCTTCACTTTGATGCCGGCCAGCCGCGTCGTAGAGGATAGCTCCCGGCACACCTGTTCCCACAAATCGTCAGAAGGCCAAAAAGCCTGTTCCTTCTTCGCCGGCGAATTGAACCACGCCCCGGCATCCATTTCTGCTTCTAATTGACCGGCTTGCCAACCCGAATACCCAGCATAAAACCGTGCTACTTCGGCCGGCTTCAGAACTAGATGCTCCAACTTTTCCTTGTCCGATGCAAAGTACAAGTTTGGCAGCACTTCGCTCTCTGCCAAGAACTCGTCCGTATGAACTGCCACAAGAGGTCCTGGGCATGGCCCGCCATGATGAATGACCGCCTCCGTTTCGCACGGCGTTTCGCTTACTTTCCCCCAAATCTCTTTCAGCGGCGTATCGCTCGGACGATTTAAAACTACGCCAAACGCTCCCTCCTCGTTGTGCCGGACCAATAGCACCACCGCCCGAAAAAAATTCGGGTCTCCCAGCTTCGGCGATGCCACCAGTAAATGTCCTTGAATGAACGACATATATTCCGCCGTACGTGGGGCCGCTCGGCTTGGAAATCAACGTGCCCGACTGCTCGCGCAAGATGCCAACAGTCACACCGCTTGCGATCGCACCTTAAATCTACCATGATCGTAAAGCCCCTGCGCGTGCGAGTCAAAAATCCAATGCTTTTCAGCGGCTCGCCCTAAGTTTTAAGCGTCGAAATTGAAGGGATTCCAACGCCTCAATTCTGCGCGGGCGCTACAACTCGCCTGTGGTTGTCGAGTTGTCTATCCGCTGCAATTTCCCCGCCGCATATTCGGCAATCGCGCCATAAAACCCGTTTATCTAGCCCATGCTGGCCGGCGAACCGCTGTCAACTCGGCGAGCGGATGATAGAATGGATTACAGTTAGGTAGCGGGCCATTTTTTCTAATTTGCCGGATACAGCCCCGGGATTTCTCGCTGCTCGCGGCGACAAGCCTTGGTCCTGGGAACAATTCTCCGGTTGCACTTTTCATTCACGAGGACCGTCTTCATGTCTCAGGTGCTGGTAAAAGCTTGTTGTGCCGTGGCGATTGCCATAGTTGTTCTTGCGACAGGTTTGATTGTCGTTCCTGCGACAGGTTTGTTTGAGCTATCGGCCCAGGCGCAAACTGCACCTCCGTCCGCCGGCCAATCCAGCGCCGCCGATCCCCAGTCCGTGGCAACGGGCGGCCCGCAGTCGAATCCCTTCACGGCCGAGTGGCTGGTGGGTAACGCTGTTTCCGACGCCGGAAGTCCTCAATACAAGGATGTCAACGAAGCCATCACCCGATTTCATAATACCGACGTCGCCGGCGCCCGCGAACTGCTTGTCCGGGCTCGACAGAGTAATCCCAAACTCCCTCCAGTCGAGGTCATGATGGGTCGCCTGTGGGCCGCCGCGAATCAAATTAATGCCGCCCGAAATGAGTTGGAAAAATCGGTAGTTACCAACCCCACTGATCCAGAAGCGTATCTGTTTTTTGCGGAAGTTGCCCTTGCCGACCATCGGATTACCGACGCCGAAGCGATTCTCCAAAAAACTAAGCCAATTATCGATGCCTATAACGAAAACTTGAAGCGTAAGCGCAATTTCCAGATCCGATTCAACAGCGGCATGGCCGCGGTCAGCGAAGGTCGCAGTCAATGGGATGCTGCCATTCCCTATTTCAAAGCCTGGTTGGAATTGGATCCCGACAACGTTGTGGCACACCAACGCCTCGGAAGAACGCTGTTCCAACTCGGAAAAACAACCGAAGCCTATAACGAATTTGATACCGCGCTGAAAATCGATCCCAAGACAGTCAATCCATACATCGCCTTGGCCGAGATGTACGAGCAAGCGAAGGATCGGCCCAATGCTTCCAAATCAATTGGGTACGCGGTTCAGAAAAACCCGAAAGACCTTGCCGTTCATTTACAGGCCGCCCGCTGGGCAATGGTCACGAACCAGCTCAACGAGGCTCAACGGTATGCAGACAAGGCGTTGCAGATTGATCCAAAATCGTTAGAAGCCAAGATCCTCCGAGGTGGAATCGCCCGCTTTACCGGCGACCTTAAGACGGCCGAAACGTACCTAGAGCAGGCCGTTGCCCAAGCGCCTGCCAATATCGATGCCAGCAATCAACTGGCTTTGGTCCTCGCCGATCAAGACGATAAAGACAAGAAGGACCGCGCCTTGCAAATTGCCGAGCTTAATCTTCGCGCCACTACGCAAGGCGATCGCGCCAACCCGGAAATCGCCGCCACGTATGCTTGGGCTTTGTATCGCTTGGGCCGCACGGCGGAAGCGGAACAACTCTTAGGCAAAATCTTCAGCGCCGGCGCCATTAGTCCCGACACGGCCTATTATGTCGGACGAATCTTGCAGGATCGCGGGAAAACCGACAACGCCATCAAGGTCTTGGAATCTGCGCTGGCAAGTCCCAACCCCTTTGCGCAGCGCCAGGCGACAACCGAGCTACTTGCGCAGCTGAAAAAAGAACAAAGCAAGAACGCCGATAAAGGCGGTAGCGCCCCGGCAAGCGACAATAAATAGCCGCCCCGTTTACAAAACAATCGGGGCCCCCGCCGCACTACGAAAGCGCCTGCTCACACTGCATGGCACGCTCCTGTCAAACTTTGCCGCCTCGGCAAAGCTCACCGCGCGCAAAAAAAGATCATGGCAGGCCGATCCATCGTCTTGCCATGATCTTTATCCTGAAACGAAACAACCTAGCTAGCTTCTGTCGTTTCGTCCTCCCGACATAAGTCGTACAGCATTTATCGGCCCTGCCGGGCAGCGGGCTTCACCCCGTTTTATTGAATACACCGAACCGGTAATTCGTACTCGTAAGGGGGGTAAAACACTCGAGGGCGAAATTTAATCTCCAGGCGGCGGCTTAAAATCAGTGTCAAAACTTGGCGGCGCTCCTTGCCCCGCATGCAAAATGGTCGTTGGCCTCTGGGCCGGCGTCGGTGCTAATTTTTGGTCTTTGGTTCCGCTGCTCATGAACTTTGCATTTTGAGTGTCGTTCCCGGTGCTGTCCGAACCATAATTGCCCCCGCGTAGCCAACGGCTGCGCCGCGGCGTGGCGGCAATTTCCTCTACCTGTTCCCGCGACCTTCGCGAGCTGTACTGCGCCGGGGTCGATTCTAACTGCGGTCCCAGCGCTTCGTATCTCGAACTATCACTTGCCGTGGTCGAACTGGGGCTATTCTTTTTCTCAGCTACGTTTGCCCCTCGCCCATTGACGGCTGCCTTACCGTTGGAAAAACGGCGAAAACCCCCAGGATTCTGCCCTGTTGGCATCATCGAAGGCACCGCGGGCCAGGTCTTGAGCGGCATTCCTTCGGCATCCGGATTCCATCCACCGCGCCCCAATCCACCATAAATGCCGTACGGCACTTGCATCGGCGGAAAGCCGACGTTTTCGCCGAGATGAAAATCGGTAAACATTTCGACGGCCTCGGCGCGGACACACATCCACGCCAAAATTACTGCTGCAATTGGCAATAACCGGTACATAAAGCGACCTCGGGGACCAGTGATCAGAAAAAAACGGAAGGCAGGCTCTGGCAGGCGGGACCGAAACCGACGGAATTAAATCCGTCCGCAGGTATCAAAACTTCAATCGATGCCTCGCTGCTCGCGGCATCCAATCTGAAGTGTGACACCAAATTCGCGCTTTTCCACCTACCGAACCCGACTTCCGCTCCACAGGACCCCGCTCCGAACAAAAGCCCAAAGTTGGTGGAAACATAATCCACATAGTCGCGCAGGTTGATTACTGCGGCGGGCGTTCGGAGCGGTCAATTAAGCATTCCCGCTGCATCGCACAAAGCAACCGCAAACGTTGCATTTTTTCAACATGGCAAGGTTTTCCACCTCCGGATAGTTTGCCTATAACGGATATGCCGTCCAACCGACACCACCAGGACCCAGTCCAAATTTCACCGGCATTTCGCACTACATCCTTCTGGCAGACCAAACTTAGCAATGAACATTCCAATCCACTCGCCGCTTGCCGCTCTGTCAAAGTCGCCTGGAGAATTGGCAGCGTTCGTCGGCGTTATGCTAACCGCAGTTCTCATCGCGCTTTCGGTGATGGCTACGTTGGGCGCTCTTCGACGGGCGCGCGAAACCACTCTGCTCGCTCCCTTAATTTGGACACTCATTTCACTCTCCGCTCTCACTGCGGCGCTCATTGCCCATACCAACGCAGCCAGTCATGCCGGCGTTGGCACGAGCGATAAATTTTGGTTGCTGGCTGTTTGCTCCACGTTTTGCCCGCTCATGTCACTGCTGGGTGCTAAGCGGCCGCAAAATCGCGCCTGGCAATTTATCGTATTCAGCTTCTGGATCGTGGCTGCCCTGCCAACAATTAGCGCATTGATCCTTCAGCCGGCTGACCCCCTTGAAGTGCCAACGCTATGGCGCTGGTTTTACGCGGCGCTGTTGCTGTTGTTCGGAGTCAATTATCTGCCCACGCGTTTTGGACCCGCCAGTTTATTGGCGACAATCGGCGAGGCACAACTCTTGTGGCCATATTTGCCGCTTACATCATTCGCGGATTCGCCAAGCTTTTCGCGCGGTATCACGCTGCTTGGCGCCGGCATTTGTGTAGCCTGGGCCACATCTCGCATTCGTTTTGCACAACGTCGCGATTGGCGTAATAGCGCAGCGCCACTTCCAGCCTGGACCAACGTCTGGCTCGCTTTCCGCGATATGTACGGCCTGGTGTGGGGTGCCCGCATGCTGGAACGAATCGAATCGCTGCTGCAATCGTCCAATGTCGCTGCCTGGCTGCAATGGAACGGATTTCATTCTCCATCGTTGGATGCAAATTCCACGGATCACCATCCCCTCCGGTCGCTGCAGCCCAGTTCCTCGATAATTACAGAACCTCAGCAGCCGGCGAGTTTGCCTGCTGCAATGGCTGCGGTTGAACCCGGCGTGCGGAACTTGCTGCGTCGGTTCGTTTCCAACAATTGGATTGATCAGCGCTTAAATCGGCCGCCACAATCTTCCGATCCAAATTAGCGCCCAATATCAGCTGCACCATTTGTCAGCGGTTGCACGGCGTCGTACAATGATTCCCGCATCGAAGAAGGGACTGCAGACGGACCACTGGAGAGCTTGCCATGAATGAAGAATTCGAAAAAGTCGTCAGCGATATCGAGCAGTCCGCGTCGGAATGCTGCTCGGAAATGCGCGAGAAGGCCGCTGAGTTATGCGGTACAGTGGAAGATTATGTCCGTCATGAACCCATGAAATCGGTCGTTATTGCTGCCGGACTTGGCTTGGTAGCCGGTCTATTGCTTTCGCGGCGGTAGTGCACCCAGTCAGCTCCTTCTCACAACGAAGTCATTCCTCTATGCCGGACGACGGCGCGAAATTTCCGCACGCTGATTCCGACGCCTCCTCCCAGTCCGATCCGGAACGGCAAAATCCGTCGCCGCCCACCGGTCCCGATGCCCTGGCCGACGCCATTCATCGGCTCGCCGAAGCGCGCGAATACATCGCGCATCTGCTGGCCGCAGAAATCGAAAAATTTAAGCTGCGTTTTCGTCGGGCGGCCGCCTGGGCCGTCATCGGCATCACCGCGCTTGTTTTGCTGTTGGCAATTCTAGTGGCGGCGGCCGGATTGTTGTTGACCGGACTGGCGGAGTTGATCGGTTCCCTGTTGGGCGGTCGACCTTGGTTGGGCGCGTTGATTGTCGGCGGCGCCGTGTTGTTAATCGGAGTAGTCGCCGTCGCTTGGGGGCTCTGGGCCTGGCAGCGCTCCGCGTTCGATGCAGTTCGCGAAAGTTTTGCAGCACGCCGCCGCCGTCAGCTAGGCCGTTTCGGCCGCAGCGTGGAATCGCCGGATGAATCTTCCACAGACCATTGACGTCCGCCTGACGCCAGTCTTTGGCCGCTATGCCTCCGCTTTCCATCCAGCATGTCACCAAACAATTTTCTAGCGGCGTCACTGCGCTCAACGATGTTTGCCTGGAAATTCATGACGGCGAACTGTTAACGCTAGTCGGTCCTTCTGGGTCCGGCAAAACTACATTGCTTCGTGCCATTGCGGGCCTCGAGCATCTGGACCGCGGCACAATCCGTCTCGGCGAAGTTTCTTTAGATGGTCTGCCGCCGCGGCGACGCAATGTCGCCATGGTATTCCAACAGCCGGCACTTTACCCGCATCTGAAAGTTCGCGCTAACATTGCCTTTCCGCTACGCATGCAAGGTGAAACCAAAGCCGCCATCGATGCGGCCGTGAACCAAATTGCCGTCCGATTGGAAATTCAATCGTTATTGGACCGTCGACCGCATCAGCTTTCCGGTGGCCAGGCCCAGCGCGGAGCGCTGGCTCGTGCGCTGGTCCGCAATCCACAATGTTTGCTGTTGGACGAGCCGCTTTCCAATCTCGATGCCCCGCTGCGTGCCGAATTACGGTCCGTCTTGAAATCCTTGCATGTTGCCAATCGCATCACAACGATTCATGTGACGCACGATCAGGACGAGGCCTTGGCGCTTGGCGATCGTGTCGCCATCTTGCACAATGGCCGGTTACAACAAATCGGCACGCCGGACGACATCGTCAACAATCCTTCAAACACGATGGTTGCCGAATTCTTTCGACACCTGCACGTGTAATGGCGCCACAACATTGCTGTGACCGCTAGTGGCCGCCCTTACCGTTCGTTTGGCCGCTGGGCTCTGAATTCAGCCACGCTTCCACTTGCTGAGCCAACGCAGTCTGACCCTGCGAACGCGCCAACTCCAATGCCGTTTGCGCCGACGCAATCGCCTCATCGCCACGCTCCAGCATTTCGTATGTCATGGCCAGATTGAAATAAATCCGCGCGTCTTTCGGCTTTAGTTCCAGAGCTCGTTTAAACTGCTGCACGGCTTCCTCCGGCCGATTGATCGTGCCCAGCGCAGTCCCCAAATTAAGTTGCGCTTCAAAATAG
>DASXPQ010000201.1:0-7128 GCA_036493575.1 Pirellulales bacterium | reverse complement strand
AAAGCTATGTTTGAACATGTTCTCCTTCACCCCCAGGCTGTTCGCCATCTGCGTCGCACTGTCCATCGGCCCGCCCGCCGCAGTCGTCGCACTCAACTACAACGAGTGGTTCGCCCCCAAGCCCATCTATCCCTGGCTGGCCAAGGGCGAAGTTCTCTTCTTCGAATCAAACTGGTGCGGTGCCTGCAAAGCCATGAAGCCGACGGTTGCCAAACTTCAGGACGAAGGCTTCGACATCCGCACCATGGACGTCGAAAAGCATCAAGAACAGGCCATGAAATACGGGATCCGCTCCATCCCAACTTTCGTTCTGGTCCGCGACGGCGAAGAAGTCCGCCGCACCAGTGGCTACATGCCCCCCGACGACCTCAAGCAAATCTGGCGCTAACCGCCAGCCGCACTCGCCCAGCTCTTCAAAAAGCTGCTTCGCAACAGCCTATTGCCCGGCCACCTTAGCGGCAGCCTTCGACTGCTCCAAGCCCGCCAGCGAGTGTTTGTAAACATCGCCTCCCGGAACCGCCTTCTTGGCAGCCGTCTGAAAATAAATTTTAGCGACGCCAAATTTACCGGCAGCGACCAGTTCGCGCCCGCGCTCCAAATCCGCGCCAGCCAGCCGATCCCGCGCCGCATCACCCGCCGCCTGCTGCGCCCGAATCGCAACGACGCTTTGCAGCCCCCCAGAATCCTGCCGCGTTACCAACGGCGGACGAAAATCATTCCCCACAACCGCCCCACCCAACAGCGCCTTATCCATCGCATCGAAAGCATGAATCTGCGCACTAACACTCACATTACTCGCCCCAACACTGGCGCCCGTCGCGCTATTCGTGAACGGCTGGCTAGGAAGACCCGGAATCCCTTGCTGCGTTCGTCCAGCCGCAGCACCCCCAAGGCCTCCCAGAAACACATCGCCCCCGTCAGGCACCAGCACGCTGCCGGTCGAAGTAAAGTAATGGAACGTCGGCAACTGCACCGTCGTCGGCACTTGCGCACTGTTCTGCACGCCATTTTGCGCAACTGCCTGGCTGATCGTGCCGCAAACAACTCCAGCTACGACCAAACCTTGTGTAGTCTTCATCAGCCAGTCTGCAAGAATCAATCGCATGACAGCACCAACAGAAAATCTAAGCCTGCGTGCCCCGAATCTACCGTCATTCTAGCGCCGCACACGCCGGCCAGGCAAACAAATTCGCTGTTTTACCGCGTCCCGGTCCAAATCGAATCGGCCGTGTCCGTCGTGACCGAAGTTGCATCCCGGCTCGGATCAATGGCCACTTCTAGTGCGGCTATGTCCGCGCGAATTTCCTTTAGGATCCAGAACGATAACAACGAACTCAGCAAACCGATGACAGCCAAAGCAAAAATCCAAATTTTCTGCGACTCATCCTTCAGTCCAGAGGCCGCCAGCAGACCAAAGGCACAAAACGGAGCGATCAAAGTAATGTAGAGCGCCCACTCGCATCGGCGTTCCAGACGTTCCAAATCGCGGACTTCGTCCGGATTGCTTTGTTCGGGACGCACCAACACTGGGTAAAACGCCCGAATAAACATGAACGAGATTAAAAAGAAAGTAAGGGTCGAAGAAATCCAACCGCAAACGAGCTGCGATGCTAAAAAATTGAAGTATTGATCGAAGCCAATCCCCTCGATTACTCCAAAGTGCCAACGTAGCGAGGCAGGAATTGCAATGCCCGAGATTATCCAAAGCAGCATTCCAAACCAAGCTGCGGAATCGCCCACCCACAATGAGCGGCGCCGGAGACGACTGTATTCTTCGACCGGAAGCTCCTTACCCGAAGTTATCCGCCCGACAGCGATGAGTACCGGCCACGCTACGTAAAACACTGAGAAAATAGCAATGGGGAATGCTATCAAATTGTTGGCGGGCACTTCCACACGCCAGAAAAAATTGGCGATGTCAGTGTAGATTGGCGAATCGCCTTTTGGAATAAATGCGTTCCAGTTGAAGGTTATATTCATCGCACTGAAAAACACGCTTGGCATTAACCCGACACCAACAAAAAACCAAAACGGCCAGCGGCGCAAGCGTTGTCGCAAGGAACCGGCGTTGGGGCGCAACAATCTCTGCACTTTAGGACGCAAACACAATTCCAACTGCCGAGCCAGAATTCCTCCCGACTGTGGTCGGTCGTCAACGCTTGATGAAAGACAGGATTTTAAAATGGGCGTTAAGCTAGGCGGCAAATCGGGCGGTAGTTTAGCCAGCGTCTCGGGAGTTAAGCCTGCACGCCGACTGGCGGTAAGCTTCGTGAGCAGCTTCGGAGTGTCGCCGACGCAATCCTGCAAATCTTCGAGAAAGGGACGCGTCCCGGTCAGCATTTCCCACAACACCACCCCCAGCGAATAAATATCGCTACGGCCATCAAGGTCGTCCGGCTTGCGGTCGTGGTCGGGATTGTAGGCTTCGATTTGCTCTGGCGACATGTAAGCCGGCGAGCCGCCAAAAAATGCCGCGGCCGTTGCCCCTTCCAGTTTGGAGCCGAAGCTGACATTGAAATCGACGAGCTTGGGCGAGCCATCGGCCGCCAGTAGCACGTTGGCTGGTTTGACATCGCGGTGCAGTACACCCCGTTGATGGGCATATTCCAGCGCTGCCGCCAGGCGGGCTCCCAGCCAGCAGACCGCTTCTGGCCAAGATTGCGCGGCAAGCCGGCGCCGTGCACCGGATTCGCTCGGCGGTGATTCACCGTGTCGATCAAGTGCTTTGTCGATTGAATCCACAATGGTTTTACCATTTCGTAGGGCAGGGGCCTGCCCACGCGCCTGTTCCAACACGTCTTGTAGCGTGCCGCCAGGAATGTGCTGCATGTACATCAGTTGCATGCGCTCGTTGGGCAGCACACGCTGATCGTACACACGGACAATGTTAGGATGATCCAATTGCGCCAGCGTTTGCGGTTCCACTCCGCGATTGCGCGATATTTTTAGTGCCACCAGCCGCTGCATGGAACGTTGTCGGGCCAGAAATACGGAGCCGAAGGATCCCTTGCCCAGACGAACTAAGAGATCGAAATCGTCGATTTGTTGACCGATATCGAGTTCAGGCTCGCGGGCGCCCGCCAGCATGGTTGTGCTGGTCGTGTGGTTAGGATCCAGCGACATCATTCGCTTTAGTCGCTTGGACTGATTCGGGAAGCGGGCGTAGTAGTCTTCCGGCGATGGCGGACTTTCGCCTTGTCGGCGAAGGTGAAATTCTTCATAGATCAAATCGCAAGGGACGTCGCCGTCCTCGGCCAAATCGGGAAACTCCTCGACGTACTCTTCCACTTGCTTGGGCAACTCATGATGTTGCCACCGGTATTCCAGATCGATCTTGATGAGCTCCTTGAGGGCCAATTGGCGGAGGGCCGGTGGTTCAGCCGGCAAGAATTGGTTGAGATCGGGCGGCAGATTATCTCCCTGCCAGGCGGCAAGGAGAGCGTCGGCCCGTTCCACCAGGGCGTTCAGCGCCACGGTGGCAGGCTCAGCCGGCATGGGTCGCGTGGTATCGGCCATGAGGAATGCAAATTATGGACAATAGGGAAGTGCCGAAAGTTATGAAATCTACGAAATTGAAGCCATCGGGTAACAAGTGTCCAAGCATGGCCCGGATTGCATCGGAATCATCCTTCCTGTTTTAGCACACTCGGCCGCTAGGTCCATGTACTGTTGTGCTAGCAAATGGATGAGCGAATTAAACCATGAAATGCTGGACTTCGGCATTTTTTGCCGATCAGATACTGGACACGCGTTCATGTAAGAATAGAATATATAGTGAACAGAAAAACAGTATCAGACTCGAATGCCAGAGATTTGATTTATGATCGCCCCCAATCGTAATCTGCCAACATCCGCCGAAGTACCTCTAGCCGGCCCGAGACATATTGGCCAACTGTTGCCTCAGCTTTTGGCCCGATATGGCATTGTCATCTCAGCGGCAGAACTGGCAGCGCTGGCTCCAGTGACGCGCCAAACAGCAGCGGCATCTTTCAAAAGAGAGCCGACGCCACCGCGACGCGCGAAACTGTCATCACGCGGGCTTCGTGGAAAGCCGTTGGCACGTGGCATTTCGACGCCTCGTAAAATGGTTCAATTGCCGCTGTTTCAGCCAGTTGATTATGCAGCGGTCAGTCAGGTTGCGGCAAGCTAACAGTCGTCGGCCTTATTATCAGGGAAATTTGGGATCGCGTTTTTCCAAAAATGCCGCCAAACCTTCCGTAGCGGCTTCGGTGGTGCGTGCGGTGGCACTGACAGCGGCGCCAGCGGTCAGCAACGTACTCAAATGCTCGCCGATGGTTTCATTCAACAGTCGCTTAGTTAGCAACATCGCTTCCGGAGCGCAACCGGCAATTTCGCCGGCCAATTGATGGGCGCGCGGCCAGAGCCTTTCGCCTGGCATCAGCTCGTGGTAAATGCCCAGGCGGAATGCTTCATCGGCGGAAATCAATTGGGCACTCATCAGCAGATAACCTGCGCGGCCTGCTCCCAAGCGAAATGCCAACAGCGGAGCCACCATACCAGCCACGATGCCCCGCTTGGGCTCGGGTAAACCGAATTTGCCTTCCGGGGAGGCCAGCACAATATCGCAGGCCAGCGCCAACCCGGCGCCGCCGGCAATGGCGGGTCCACCGACTGCGGCAATGATCGGCTTGGGATGCCGCATCATTGCTTCCAGTAGATCGCGATAGGCAGTGGCATCTTCATGCCACAGCGCCTGGGCGCTCGGGTCTTTCGCGGTCTGCTGCATTTCATTCAGGTCCATGCCGGCGCAAAAGGCCGAACCGCTTCCGGAAATCACGATAGCTCTGACGCGGCGTTCGTGGCGCAAATCTTCCAGACTTTGCGTCAATTCCGCGATCAGCCCTCGTGTGAGCGCGTTGCGTTTGTCGGGCCGATTCAGAATCAACGTGCCGGTGTGCTCGTGCACGTGGACTTTAACCAGTGGCGCGCCGTTGTTCATAGGATTTAGCAGTCAGGAGTTATCTTGTCGCAGCATTCCTGCCAATTGTTCGTCCGGCGGCGCAGGCAGCGATAAGCCGAGAATGGCGGTGCCTAGGAGTTTGCCTTGGGTATCGATCCGCAATGACTGGCTTGCTCCCCCTGCCAATGCATTATGCAGTACAAAGTTTAATGCGCCGAGCTTGGGTAGCTCATAACGGTCAATCTTGCTGACTTTCAATCCGGTAAAAAAATCGGCAACACGGTCGGCGGTTAATTTGCTCCGCAAAAACTCGAAGCCAGCAGGCGTGTACGCTACCACGCCTATATTGGCATGGTTGCCTTTATCGCCGCTGCGGGAGTGTGCAATTTGACTGAGATGGATCGATGACATAAGAAAAGCCGTCAATTCCACTGGGCGGCTGGTTTGATACTAACGGAAGACTGAACAAATTTCTTCGGCACCAGCGTGGGCCAATAAGCGAACACTGGCCGCACCTGCGGTCGGCCCGCGGCATAACCGGCGATGCCAGGTGGGCCGCTAGTAATCAACGGCGCGAATTCTTTGGCAAATCGTTCCACGGCTTCGCGACGAGAGTCGTGGACGGAAACGCGAAGAACGACTTCATGTGGTCGATTGCCAGACGTCGACGCTCCAAGATCGAAAGATTTTGATTCCGAGCGTTTGACTTTTGATTTCTGATCGCCCACTTCTGGCAGTGCGTCGCCGGCACCGAGGCATTCGCTATACAAGTGTTCCAATTTGAAGCCGGCGCGCTGAACCCGCTGCGAAATTATTTCGACGCAGGCGTGGGCTTTGTCAAGGCAATCTTCCCCGTAAATCAATAACTGTCCGGTAGCAGTGAATCCGTTTTGGTAGGCCAGCGACACTTTGTAATTCTCGGGCGCCAGCCGACCGGTAGCGCCGCGCACTGATACTCGATCGGGGCCGGATTCTTTTACTTCAACGGTGGTGAAGTCGACGTCGACGTCAGGCGTTAAATAATGTGCCGGGTCGCCGATTTCGTAGACCAACTGCTCGACTACTGTGTGTCGGTTGACCGCGCCGCCGGTTCCATCGGGCTTCGTGATCACACATGAACCATCGTCGTTGACCTCCGCGATTGGATAACCGATGTTGGCTAAATCCAGATTTTGCCAGTGACGATATAGACCGCCGGTGACTTGGGCACCGCATTCGATCAAATGTCCGGCAACGCTGGTACCGGCCAAAAAATTCCAATCGTCCCAGCGGCGTTCGAATTCGTGCATGGCCGGGCCGACGGTGAGCGAGGCATCGGCCACGCGGCCTGTGATGACGATTCGTGCCTCTCCGGCCAGCGCCTTGGCAATGGGCTGTGCGCCGAGATAGGCGTTGGCACTGACGACCTTCTCTTGCAAGTAAGTGAGCGGCTGCCGCATGTCGAGATTTTCGAAACGACAACCCGAGGCCTGCAATTCGGTCAATCTTGGAAGCAAATCGTCGCCGGTGACTATGCCGACGATAGTTTCGCCCAATCCGGCGGCAGTCAGAATTTTTCCGGCTGCGGCAGCGCAGGCCCGCGGATTTACACCGCCGGCGTTGGTGACAATTTTTAATTGCGGTTGCGCCTTCAGCGCCGGGAGAAGGCTGGTAAGCACATCGAGGAAATCGCCTGCATAGCCCATGGCCGGATCCTTGTCGCGCTGGCGAGCAAGAATCGACATGGTCAATTCGGCTAGATACTCCAGCGTGAGGTAATCAACACGGGCCGATTCAACCAACAACCGGGGCGCATCCAAATTGTCGCCTAGAAAACCTGCGCCGTTGGCGATTTTGATGGTCATATTGAATCGGGATGGATCGCAAATCTTCGATCGTTGATGCGGATTAAATTTATCGTTGACTCAAACCTGAAACACGCCTAAGCGGAAAGGTTCCGGTTCTGCATGACGGGTGACGCACTCGAGCGACAAAATTAGCGATTCTCGTGTAGTGGCGGGATCCAAAATGGCGTCGACCCAGCCACGGGCGGCGGCGTAGCGGACATCTGTCTGGCGCTCGTAATCGGACTTGACTGTCTCGCGCAGTTGTTCCAGTTCGGCGGCGTCGACCGCGCTGCCTTCGCGCTGTAGGCTTTTTACTGCCACTTCCAGCAGTGTATCGGACGCTTGATTGCCTCCCATTACCGCCACGTGAGCCGTGGGCCA
>DASXPQ010000200.1:0-7941 GCA_036493575.1 Pirellulales bacterium | reverse complement strand
GCTTACACCGGCGGCAGCACTTTAGCCGTTGCTGCTGCGGGTGCTGAAGTCACCCATGTCGATTCCGCCCGAAACATCGTCGCGTGGGCCCGGCGCAATGCAGAGCTGTCTGGCTTATCTGCCGCACCCATTCGCTGGATCGTGGACGACGCCTTGAAATTCACTCGCCGCGAACTCAAACGCGGCCGCAAGTACGATGCAGTAATTCTCGATCCACCCGCCTACGGCCACGGCTCGGCCGGCGAAACATGGAAACTCGACGAGCATTTGCCAGAACTATTATCTGTCTGCCGAGAATTAACCGACCCGCAGCCCCGTTTTGTGCTGCTCACTTGTCATGCGCCAAATTACGATCCGCCGCGCTTAGCAGAATGCCTTGCCGCGGCTGGTTTCGTGCAACCCATTCAGCAAATTGAAACCAGTAATTTGTCGCTAAACACGTCCGACGGTCGCCAATTGCACGCGGGTATGTTTGCGCGAATGGCTCCAGCAAAGTCATAACCGAAGGCTCGCGCTCGCCATCACCAAAAAAATTCACTTCGGCGCCATCCGCACCGCCGCATCTAGCCGGATGACTTCGCCATTGAGATAGGTATTTTCGAAGATTGACTGCACAAGCTGGGCAAATTCATCGGCACGGCCCATTCGCTGTGGAAACGGAATCTGCTCGGCGAGCGACTTGCGCAATTCATCCGGCGTGGCCGCCATCATCGCCGTTTCAAACACACCTGGTGCAATCGCCATCATGCGGATTCCAAACCGTGCTAGCTCTCGAGCTACCGGCAGCGTGAGACTGGCCACGCCTCCTTTGCTGGCCGCATAAGCAGCCTGGCCAATTTGGCCCTCGAAGGCTGCCACCGACGACGTATTGATAATCACACCCCGTTCGCCGTCACCGTTGGGCGTGTTGGTCGACATCGCCGCCGCCGCCAGCCGCAGCATATTGAACGTGCCGATCAGGTTCACCCGAATCACGCGTTCAAACAGCGCCAAATCGTGCGCTCTTTCTTTCCCCACAATCCGCGCTGCCCCCAGAATTCCTGCACACTGTACCAATCCCTGCAGCGATCCGAATTCGTTTCGTGCCGTATCAATAGCCGCTTGCGCTTCGGCAGAATTGGTTACATCCGTCCGAACGAATCGCGCCGCCGCGCCCAATTCCTTAGCCAGCGCCCGGCCGGCATCGTCATTCAGATCGGCGATGACCACCCGCCCCTCGGCCGCGGCCAGTCGGCGCGCGCATGCTTCGCCCAGTCCACTGGCTCCACCGGTTACGAGAAATGTGCTGTCCTTAATTTGCATTGCCCGCTGCCATCCTTTTCACCAGTGACTTAGTCGCCGTCCGGTACCTGGGTGCTATTTCCCCGCTCGCGCAAAATCGGCCTCACTCGCATCCCATCTTTCAAACTGGTTTCCGGCGCCAGCACCACCAGTTCGCCTGGCTCCAGGCCGCTTTTGATTTCCACCGTCTCGTCGTTCATCAGTCCAGTCTCCACGCCTTGCAGCCGGGCATGGTTATCGCGCACGGCAAACACTTGCCACTTGCCATCGCCGCCGCGAAACAATGCGGAACGGGGGGCCACCAATACATCATTCTTTTTCGCCGTGATCACCCGCACCCGGACCCGGTAGTCGACTCCTAAATCGCGCTCTTTTTGCAAACGTGCCAAATCTTCCGGATTGAAAGCGACCACCACTCTCACCCGTTGCTGCTCTACACCCAACGAACTCACCTTCGTGAACCCTGCTGGATAAACCCGCTTCACCGTACCGCGCGCCGGCGTCGGACCAATGGCCAGCCCGGTAATTTCCACCGCATCGCCATCCTTCACGTTGACCACATCCTGGCTGAGGATATCGGCTTCCACTTCCAAATCTTCCAGCCGGCCAATTTTCAAGAGCACGGTGCCGGCCGACGCCTGGCGCTCATCGCTAATGGCCCGTTCCAGCACCACGCCATCGACGGGCGATCGCAATTCGCCGCGATTCCGATCGCGCTGGGTCTCCTTCAAACGTACGTTCGCTTCCTCAAGCTGCTGCTTCAATACATCGTGCGTAAGGCCCTTTCGCTCGATGTACTGCGTCACGCCGGTTGGCAACAGGGCGGTGGCCGCCTGTAGGGCTTCTATCGCTCGCAAAATCAATAAATCTTGTTGATACTCCACGCTGGCTTGTACTTGCTGCAATTGCGATTGTTCATACTCATCCTGCGTGGCGGTCTTCGATTGATACGTGCGGCGAATCCGATCCACATTGCTGGTGGCGTAATCGAGCTTGGCTTTACCCGATTCCACTTGTGCCTTCGCCGCCTCAACCGTGCGGTCCATCGATTTGACGTATTCCAGCGACTGCTTTAAGCCGGTACTTTCCACGCTGGCATCATCGTTTTCGCGGATCGAAGCTTTCAGCCGATCGACTGCCGCCGTGGCCGCCTCTACCGATAAATCCAAATCGGACCGCACAATTTGCGCGACCACCTGATCCTTGTGCACCGGCGTCCCTTCCAGCAAATCGATGGCCGATATCCGGCCCTCCAGCGGCATCGTAATGTTGTACGTTTGCGGCAAGCGCGTTTTGCCACGCTCGTCCACATATTCTTGCACCGCGCCGCGCACCACGGCCGCCGCCTCCACCGGCAAGCCACCGGTCAGCGTGCTCACGGCTACGGCCACCACAACAATGGCAGCCAGACCGGCGACAGCAATCATCCACGTACGCATAGCTAGGTTGTCCGAAAAAACTTCAATGCGGCATCATCAAATTGTACGTTATCCAGGCTAAGAAAAATCCGCTTGTTTCGCTGTCCATATCGCCTCTTTATTTTTAGCTCGACTTACTCTTTCACATTCAGAGCTTCTCGCCAATCCTGCCGGTTAATGGCCACCTGCACGAAAAAATGTGCCGCCAGGCAAAATACAAAAGCTAGCCCAATCACTAACATCCACACCGCCGGCCGCGTGATCAGCGGAAAGCGAAACATCTCCGTGTCAAACCGCACTTTCGTCAGCCACCACGTCAAGGCGTAACCAACCGGCAAGCCCAGCAACGTGCCGATTGAATTCACCAGCATGCTTTCGCGCAAAAAGTAGCCGCCAATCTGGTATTCCGTATACCCCACCACGCGCAACGTGGCCACCTCCCGCCGCCGTTCCGCCAGGCCAATCAGCGACGTATTCAACATGCTGCAAAAAAAGATAATTCCCGCAAACAGCGCCAGCAACACAATGAAAATCATTTGCGTTTTCAGCGCCGTCTCCACCAAGTTGAAAATCGCATCGGCCCGGGCTGAATACGATTGCACCGCCGGCAACTCTTTGATCTCCTTCAACATCTCGACATGCGGTGCCGCTCGCGGATCGGTCTGCAATTGTACGCCCGTGATGGCCAGCTCTTCGCCAATCAGCCGGCTCAAATAATCGATGTTGGCATACACGCTCAGCCCCACGTAACTGTCCGAAATGTTCGCCACCGGCACCGCGCGCGTTTGCCGCAATCCTTTGATCGGGCGCATCAGCACGGCATCGCCCCGGCCCACGTGCAGCAAATCAGCCATTTTGCGCGTCATCGTCAGGCCGACGGGTTGAATCGTCACGATGCGGCTCTGTTGATCATGAGGAATTAGTAGCCGTGCGCCCGACACCAGCCCGGTCACGCTTCCCTTATGGTGATACGGCCCATGAAAAAACTCGCACGCCACGTCCAGCGTCGGCTCCGCATAATCGACCCCCGACAATTCACGGCACTCCTGCAAAGCATCCCAGCCCCGTTCGTCTTTGAAACTCAAGTCGACGTCGCTATGCATCACCTTTTCAAACTGAAACTCAATGATGTACTCCACCCCAAATCGCAACATGAAGCCCGACGTCAAAATCGCCGCTCCCATGCACGCCGCGAACAGCCCCACCGCCGTGCGCGCCTTGTGCCGCACCACATTCCGCAGCACCAAGCGCCAACCAAAGCTCAGCCGTTCCCACAGCCCAGTAAACTGTTCCAACCAAATCCGCCCGCCCGCCACCGGCGGCTGTGGTCGCATCGCTTCCGCCGGGCTTAGCGCTAGCGCCCCGCGCGTCCCTTGCCAAGAACCGATGAGCGAACACAACAGACTTATCGCCAAACCTTCCAAATACAAATCCGGGTAAACGATGTTGTTTAAATCTGGGAACTCAAAAAAATTCCGCAGCACCGAGGTCACAAACGTCGCCATCCCGTAACCCATCGGCAGGCCCAACAATCCACCGCACAGACCCACCAACCCACCAAACTTTAAAAAGTGCCAAAACACCTGCGCGTTGGAATAGCCCAATGCCTTAAGCGTGCCAACCACGCCTCGCTGCTGATCGATCAGCCGCACCATCAACATGTTCAGCACCATGGCGGCCACGGCTAAAAAAATCACCGGCATCACATTGGCGAACACCCCCAAGCCACGAATTTCATCACTCAGAAATCGATTCGATGATTGTTCTTTCCGCGCCGTCGTCGAAAATACGCCATAGTCATTTAATAAATATTCGCCGCGGCGCAGCACATCGTCGGCCCGATCGCGCCACTCCGACGCCAACACGCCAATTACCTGGTTAGCCGCGCCGTCCATGTCGAACACTTCCTCGGCATACGATTGCTTAACAAAAAACACGCCGAAATGTTCCCGGTCGGGCGTCAAACTGCCCGGGCTCATTAAATACACAAATTCGCTGGAAATCGCCGTGCCGACAATAAACAACTCTTCGCGCCGATTGTTCACCAGCAAATGAATCCACTGGCCCGGATGCAAATTCTGCTTCGCGGCAAACGTCTCATTCACAATCACTTCGTTCCGCCGCTGATCTGTGAAATAACTGCCGCGTAGCAGCACAATGTCGTTGATAATTGGTTTTTGCACGTCGGGCAGCGAAAGCACCAGAGCGTTCAATGGCTGTGAAACGCGTTCCAAATCGACCGTGGCATACGACTGGATCCGCGGCCTGATTTCACTGACTCCCGGCAATTGCGCAAACACATCAAGCTCGGCCAGCGGCACCTTTTTCAAATCGATCCAAAAATCCGCCATCCGGCACTGCTGATAATACTGATCCTTGGCCCGATCCAAGTTGTAATAAGCGGAGCGCATGTAGATGAAGCACATGACGCCTACCGCAATCAGGCTGGTAATCGCCAACAGCAACCCCTTGGAAGCCACCAGCTCGCGCAGCACTTTGCGGTTGAGCACTTTCACCAGACGATTTCCTCGGGCGGCTTTGGATGCGGATTGTCGTGCACTTCTACAATCTCGCCGCTGCGCAACCGCACCACTCGGTCCGCGGCTTCGGCTAGCGCGCCGTTGTGCGTGATTAGCATGATGGTTTTGCCTAGTTTATCTTTCAAATCGACCAATAGCCGCAGCACTTTCTTTCCCGTCTCAAAATCTAGCGCGCCGGTGGGCTCGTCGCACAACAAAAGTTGCGGGTCCTTGGCCAGGGCCCTGGCAATGGCCACCCGCTGTTGTTCGCCGCCGGAAAGCTGCGCCGGAAAGTGATCTTCCCGTTCGCCCAACTCAACCAATTGCAGCACTTCATTCACATCCAGCGGATTAGCAGCGATTTCGGTGCTAACCAGCACATTCTCGCGCGCCGTCAGATTGGGCACCAAATTATAAAACTGGAAGACAAAGCCAATCGTCTCGCGGCGATATTTGGTCAGTTCGCGCGCGTTGGCCTCGGAAATATCGCGCTCCTGGTACCACACGTGGCCGGCGGTCGGAGTGTCGAGTCCGCCAATCAAATTCAGCAGCGTCGTTTTTCCCGATCCGCTGGGCCCGACCAACACTAGCAATTCGCCGCTGTAAATTTGCAAATCGATATGCTTGAGCACCTCCACCGAAACTTCGCCCATCCGATACGTCTTGCCGACGTTATCCAGATGCAACAAAACCTGTTGATGCAGGGAGAGGATCGCCATGGCTGCTCATCTCAGTGGGCCAGCGGCAAAACGCCGCGGTGGCCGGAAGAACTTGCAAATCATTCTGTCGTTTTTGCAATTGTCCCACGCCGGCCAGCGAAGGTCCACCAAATAATACCATGCGCCGCAGGCCGCCGATCCGCGTAAGAGAGTCCCGACGGATTTCAATCAGGAAAGGCGCATAATCAGCGCAGAAAACATCTTCGCCCTAGCTCAGATGCTCAGCGGGGCCCTTAGCCCACGAAAGCAACCACCGTCGCTTGCGAATCACCCGTCGCTTGCGAGGCAGTAATGGTGTTGCGATTGCCCGGCGACAATACCGGCGTGGCCGTGGGCGCGGTGGCCAATGCCTCCGGCAAGTTCACTTCCCGCGCGGTCGTATGGTCGGCCAAATAGCGGCGGACAAAATCCACCGTCTCATCAACCGTGTCTGCCTGCAACAGCACCAAATCGCCCGGTTGCAGCGTCGCCAGCACCACCTCAATGGCCTTCACAGCGCCGAAGATTTCCTCCACGTGCTGCACGCGCCGGCCGCGCGACAAGCCTTCGCGGAAGCGCCGCATAATTTCGCCCGGGTTCCGACCGCGCACATAATGATCTTCATACAGAATCACCCGATTAAACGCTTGGCCGAGCAATTCCCCCTGGCGAATCATGTCGGTATCGCGCCGATCACCTGCCGCCGTATAAACCGCAATCCGATTCTGATGCGGAAACACCTTCAGCGCTTCCAGCATCGCCAGCAGCGACGAAGTGTTGTGGCCATAATCGACCACCACCGTGGCGCCATTAACTTCTAGCAAATTGAATCGTCCCGGAACGTGATGCAAATCGGCGCCAAACGTTTCCAGCCCGGCACGAATGGCTTCGCGTGGTAAACCGAGGCTCCACGCGGAACCAACCGCCGCCAATGCGTTTTCCAATTGGAAGCTAATCCGGCCGCCATGCGTTAAAGGAACTCGATCGATTTGCACTAGCGCCACTTCGCGTTCACCTTCGGCCAGCACAATCATGCCGTCGCGCACCGTCACGGCTCGTCCGCCGGCAGCACGATGTTTCATGATGACTGAATTCTGCGGGTCAATCGCGAAAAACAGCACGTTGCCCGGGCAAAATTTCGCCATGTCCGCCACCATCGTATCGGCGGCATTCAGCACTGCCGTTCCTTCTTTGGAAACCGCTTCCACCGGAACGCGCTTCACCCGCGCCAATTTGTCGAGCGTTTCAATATCATTCAGGCCCAGATGATCTCCCTCGCCCATGTTCGTGACTACCGCCACGTCGCAGCGATCGAAGGCTAAACCTGCCCGCAAGATGCCGCCGCGGGCCGTTTCGGCCACCACAGCATCCACGCTCGGATTCATCAGCAGTTTCCGCGCACTTTGCGGACCGCTGCAATCACCGGTTTCCAGCCGCCGGTCATCCAAATAAATGCCTTCCGTGCACGTCATGCCCACTCGGCGGCCGGTCTGCCGCACAATGTGTGCAATCAACCGCGTGGTGGTCGTTTTGCCGTTCACGCCGGTTACCGACACCACCGGAACGCGCCCGTTATGCGCGTCGGGGAACATGGTCGACACAATCGCATCGCCAACATCCCGCGCCCGGCCTGTAGAAGGCTGCAAGTGCATCCGCAAACCCGGCGCGGCATTCACTTCCACTATCACGCCCCCTTGTTGTTCCAGCGGGCGGCCGATATTTTCGCAAACGACATCGACGCCGGCCACATCCAGACCGACCATCCGAGCAGCCTCGATGGCCCGTGCGGTAATCTCAGGATGCACAAAGTCCGTCACGTCAGCTGCCGTGCCACCCGTGCTCAAATTCGCATTGCGTCGAATCAGCACTTGCTGACCGGCCGGCGGAATCGAATCCAGCGTGAAACCTTGCTCGTCAAGCACCTGCAGAGAAATCGCATCCAGCGGAATTTTGCTCAGGCATGTGGCGTGATCTTCGCCGCGACGCGGATCGCTGTTCACTTCATCCACTAGCGTCTGAACGCTC
>DASXPQ010000199.1:0-2340 GCA_036493575.1 Pirellulales bacterium | reverse complement strand
TAGGAATTCCCGCCGACCTGCTGACACGCCGACCCGATATTCGCCGGGCCGAGCAAACGGCCGCCGCCCAGTGCGCACAAATTGGCATCGCAGAGGCTGAGTTGTATCCGTCGATTGCAATTACGGGCACCGTCGGATTCGATTCGCAAAAATTCACGCAGTTGTTCAAAGACCACTCGCTGCAAGGCACGATTGGGCCAGGATTTCAGTGGAATGTCTTGAACTATGGCAGGTTGGTTAATAACGTGCGGTTGCAAGATGCACATTTTCACGAACTGGTGATGACCTACCGCAACACCGTGCTGAGCGCAAATGCAGAGGTGGAAGACGGTATTTCTGAATTCCTGCAATCGCAACTGCAGGCCAAGGCGATGCAGCGCAGTGTTGAAGCCGCTGCGAAAGCGGTGCAATTGGCGATCACGCAATATCGAGCCGGTTTGGTCGATTTCAACCGCGTGGCGCTGTTAGAGCAAAATCTGGTGCAGCAGCAAGATTTGCTTGCCCAGGCATTAGGCGATATCGATCAAGGTTTGGTCCACACCTACCGTGCTTTGGGCGGCGGATGGGAAATTCGCTGTGGCGGACAAGGCGATTATTCGGAAGCAGACGCCGAAAGCGCCGGCCCCGCACCAAATGTCGAGGAGTTGCCGCCGAGCCCGAAAAAGTCGAGAGGCGTGGAACCCTCGGGAAATGCACCCAAGGGAAGGCCGTCGCCGCCGAAAGTCGAGCTTCCAGGCCCGGCGGAAGGAATGCCAGGCCGCGACTCAATCGAATTGCCAAACAAGCCGATGCGCGAAACACCGTCAAAGCCAGGCGAGGAGTTACCGGCACTGCCGATGAACAACAACGGCGTTCCATCTCCCAAATCCGTTCCGCTGCCAGACACGACACCGACGCCGCCGAATGTGCCAATGCCAGGCGCCGTGCCGGAACCAGGCCCAGTGCCCGAGCCGGGAGCTGTGCCGAGTTTGGACGGACAGCCAATGACGCGAAAATTCAAAAATCTTCCCGTGCGCCAAGCAGCGGCGTTTGAATTCGAGGGAACCAGTCTGCGAATTCTGAATTCGACCACGGGTTCGGTCAACGCCTCGGAGAATGCCTCGACAAGTGCCAACAATCGCAATAGCACGAAGACGGACGCCAAAGTGGCGCCGGCGAGCGATGCATCGGCCAATGCAACGCATCTGAAGCTGCGTTACTCCGATGAGCATCCTGCCATCGGCGATCATGCCCAACTGTTGCCGCAAGACCGTGGCGATACGATGTGGGTGCGATAACTGCTGGCCGCCGAATCGACTGCAGCACTACGGCAAACCACTCTTCAGCGCCAATGACGAAGCCGTACCGCTGCCTTTAACATCCTTGGAGCAAGCACAGGCAGCCAGTCACTGCACACACTTGTAACAATGTAGTGCTAAGCGTTTGGATGCGGTGAGAGTTTCAGCCGATTCATTCGCCACGCTGAGACGAGCCCGAACGCGCCCAGCACTGACCAAATGGCAATGCTTGAACTTTCGGGTGCTGGAGCCGCATCGGTAACGGGCACTCCATCATCGGAAAATACATTATCCGGGATAAATGGGTCTCCCCCTTGAAGTGATCCCGTGCCGCCATCCGATGCAAAAACCACGGGTACACTTGGCGGAAAATCAAAAAAGAAACCTCCCAGCGTTTCACCAGGACCAATTAGAGCCGACGGATTAAGAAACGTTCCAATATCACCAGACACGGAATAGTCAACAAAATAAGCATTCGCTGGATCGGCAAAGGGATAAATTGAAGTTCCAAAAATCTGTGCCCAGCTAAAACGGTCTTCAGGGCCAACCGCCCCTTCGCCCTCCATTGGCAAATCCCAATTAGCACTATCGACGTGTTGATAAGTCCAACCCGCATTATCGGTTTCAAGAGTCAATTCAGCTGACGACGGATTGGTCACTAAAAAAGCAAAAATATACAAATCCGAAGTAGCGTTGTTTATTGTGTATTCGCCGTCATGGCCTGCGCCGGAACCTTCTGAAATCGTTATTGGCGGCGGCGGCGGAGGATTGATTACACCAACAGCGAAAGCGCTGGATGAAATCAGAAGTGCAAGCGCCACGACCAGAGAAGGCGAGAGAGCGCATACGCAAAAACGAGCCATGGCTGCGACCTCAAGAGAAGTAAATCAATGTTGTTGACCGCGCATATCGTTACTAGCACTTATTACTCCGAGCATTAAATACTGAACATTTCATGAGATCGTGCGTATGATCTGGCATGAGCGACGTCATCGATGCCCGTTGTTTGTCTCCCGCGGCGCAGGAAGCCCTGCGTCGGCGCGCGGTGCGGGCCGTTCGCGAG
>DASXPQ010000198.1:0-23150 GCA_036493575.1 Pirellulales bacterium | reverse complement strand
TTCTCCGAACGTTTGCGCGGACGGGTGGAGCAACAATTGCCGCTCACCATGAGTGGGGGAATTGCAGTGGCTGCCGACGGAGACAATCCGCAGACGCTGCTAGCACGTTCCGACGCGGCGCTATACAGTGCCAAGGCTGCGGGGCGCAATCGGCTGTTCCGGCACAACGGCTTGACCATACTGCCGGTCGCACCAAACGCCGAAGAAGAGCAGGCCGTTCCCGACCGTCAACCTGCCGAAAGAGCAGTGGTCAGTGTGACGGAAGAGGAATAGGCACCGGACGGGTTTGCAGCTGTTGACCGATAGTCAACATTTCCGGCTGCCGCTGCTACAGCACTCCTTGCGCGGGGTTGTATCCCAACTGGACTGCCTGCCGCCGATCGTGCTCGGCTTCTTCCTGGCGGGCGAGTTTGTCGTAAACCAATCCGCGGTGATGGTACATCACTGCCAAACTGTGGTTGGTTTCTTTAACCTGTGCCCTCCAGTCACGCGGGCTGAAAGCACTGCGTTGGAGTTGCATTGTCAATTTGTACCGCTCGGTGAGTTTGATGGCCCGATCCAGATCTTTGAGCGCGTCGTCGTTCCGATCGAGCAAATGGAGCAGAAAAGCGCGCGTATCGAGGAACTCCGCGTTATCGTCGCCCTCTTCCGCCAGCGCTTTATTGATATCTACCAAGCCGTCGTTCAATTCCATATTCGCTAAGGCCCTGACGTAAGCCCGCGTATTCAGATTGCTGGACGTGGGGCTAAGCCTGACGGCTTTGGACGCATCATCAATCGCTTCCTGATAGCGCTGCAAGCGAACATAAATCCAACTGCGGCAGGCATGAATGAGCGACAGCTCCACGCTGGACGTGGTCAATCCGATGGATTGATTCCAGTCGTCCAGGCTGCCGTTTAAGTCGTCCACTTTCTCGCGACACTGGGCCCGCAGAAAATACAATTCTCGCGACTGCGGACTCCAGCCGATGGCCAAGCTGGCATCGGCAATGGCGCCCGAGTAATTGCCTTCCAGATATTTGTGCCCGGCGCGGTTGCTGAGCCAATGCGCCAAAGCATCGCGGCCGGCGGCTAGAATTTGCGGACCGAAAATGACCGGCACGATGACGCCCAATACCACAACCAGCAGAACCAGCCGCTTTGTTTTGATGGAGAAATGCGGGGTGCGCGGCGACGGATCGTCCTGCAATTTCAGATTGTCAAACCGCGGTGGTAGCGGAAAGCCGTGCTCGTCGAACTGTCGGAATTCAGGTGCCATGCGTGCGTTACGTTGTCGATGAACTCTCCCAGCTCACCTCGTTCTTGCTATCGTAAGCATAAATTACCACACGACCAGTGCCAAGCAAAAAAGCCCGCAGGATGGCCTGCATCGTTCAGATGGTAAGGTGCTGGCACACTTTAAGCGAAGCCGTTTGCTGGTCTTAATCTAGCGGTTAAGTAAACTTTGTCTTCGCAACAATAAGCCGGGCGTTCAGGCCAAGGGACGTGCCCAAAACGGCCGGATTGACGACGGCGAACGAGCAGCGTACATTGCATTACAAGCCTGTGGATTTCCGCACCGGTGCTGCCGCATCTGCCCGCCGCATTACTTATTCGCCGGCCACCCGCAGGCTGGTTTTCGCCCACGGGAGGAATATCATGCCGCTGTTTGAGGTTGAAACCGAGGCGCACATTATCATCACCTGGGCCGCCAACGATGACGAGGCCCACGAAGTCGCAAATCGAGCTTACCCCGGTGAGAAAATCCTGCGGTTGACCAAGCGACCGCGCGACACTTGGGTCATTTCCAAATCGGTGTTGGGCATTAACGGTCACGTGGACATTTGCCACACCGCCCGTGATTGCCTGAGCAAGGCCCACGGCGATAAGGTGCACGCGATTCGAATTTACATGCACGAAACCGGTGAAGATTTAGACCGGGCGCGCAAAGTGATTGAATCGAACATGGTGATGGGCTGGTAGCGGCGCGACCGATTGCTGGGCGCTGAGTTTTCAGCTCTACCGCTGCGATGTTTGAACACCGGTGGTCGCGCGGCGTCGGCGCCAGGCAACGAATCTGAAAATCGTCAACGCCATGGCGCTGCCTTCTAGCCCCAACACAAATGTTGCCGGTTCCGGCACGACGTTGAAGCTGGCAATTTGCACTTTGGCGTCCGCTGATGAAGTATCGTCGCCAAAGAAGGTGAAGTTTGGCTGGTTGTAGGGAAAGCCCGACACCGAATAGTTGCGCAGCCCGCCGGTTAGAATTTGGGTGTTGTTGGCAAATAGAGTGTAACCGCTGCTCTGCATGACCAGGCGATAGTTAACTAGAGCCGAGGTCGTGTCGAACGTGCCTGAAGATTCCGCTTTGATAAAAACATCACTTTGAGCCCAAACTTCATTGGTCCAAAAACCCAGTTCAATGCCCATGGGCGTTGCATCGCTGGATAGGGCAATCACGCTAAAGCCGGCGCGATTGGCACTGCCGCTGTGATCTTCGCTGAGCAGCTTCACGGCGAAATCTAACTCGAATCCGGAACTAAGATTCAGAGGTACCACATCCGGATCAGTATAAGTGAAGGGGCTGGGGATGTGCGTGGCGAAACCAGCGCGGTCGCTCATTTGCAGCGTGGTATCGAGCGTGGTGACTCCGTCCCCCGCAGCGATAGTTGCCTGATAGTTAAAAAAAGGGGGCAGCGTGTTCAGCGCTAGATAGCCCCAGTTCCACGGCGATTGATTGGGGAGCAGATTTGTGCTGCCGTCGTATTGCGGCGCTGCCGGCAGCTGCAACGCAAAGGACAACACGATCAGCATTAAGCTGATGACTTGTGCGCAACGTCGGAACTGTTGGCGGCCCGTGGAAGGGGGCCGTAGCCTCTCCGCGAATTCTCTGTTCATAGGTTCCAGTTTAATTGCCGATTTCCAGCCAACAAGCAATAAATCTTCGATCCTGTTTGGCGATACACGAAATGGTGGCTGCGACCGATAATCCAGGCGTGGCCTGACTTAAGCCTTCCAAATTCAATTGACGGCGGTATTTATGCCTCGGCGGCTCAAGCGGGCCAAGACCAATATGAGGCAAAGTGCAAGCACCGTTCCGCCGCCCGCGGCACTAACGATCATTTTCATCGGCAGCGGCGCTGAATCGGCTAGTTCAAACGAGACCAATGTGTTTCTGCTGATGGGATCTCCATTATCAACGACACCCAACAGCACGCGATTGCCGTTTGGTAGCGTCGGCCCTAAACATAGCCCTTCCAAGTTTTCGCCAATTCGGCTGCTGGCAAATAGCTGCCTTTTGCCGACCGGCGTATAAACTTGATCTTTGAGACCATCAGCCAACACTCCTTTGCTAATATCGGTGGCGCCGGCGAAATCGACCTGATAAATTCGCGTCTCGAATGTGGGAATTCCTTCGATTGCTGATCGCTCCAGTGTGAGCAGGGTGCCGTCGGGCAGATCGACCAGGTCACTCAATCCGCTGCAAACCGGCTGACCAACTCCGCGATGGATTGGCTCGACTATGTAAGCGTATTCTTGCGCGGGCTTCACCATATCTCCCGTTACATTCAGCCGTACCAATCGCACTACGTTGCCGGTTGATGTGGTTGAGACAGGACCATCGGCCGTAAGCGCCTCTTCATTGGCGGTCCACATTTCTTTGCCGTCGGGGCGGCGCGTTAGCGATTCCAGTCCGCGGTTATCAACCTGATATTTGAAAACGGGCGGCATGCTGACGGTCTGCAAAAGTTTGGCCGATTTATCCAAACTGTATTCGTATAGCGCCGGCGGAGGCGGTGTTGCTTCGTTGCTCAGAAACACGCTGTTACGCGACTGGCCGGTATAGGCGATTCCTTCATAATCGCGACTCGTGGGAATTGTGTGACCGCCAGTTACTGTTGCTTGATCAATCGTGCCGTCATCTTTGAAAGTGACTTTCAAAAAAACGAGCCGGTTGGAGTTATCCATTATGGCGACGTAATGATTGTCGAAGCCACAGGCGATGCCGCTTAGCCCGGCAATTTTGAACTTCTCGCCATTCTGATCGATGGCAGTATCTGCACTAAGCCGCACTTTGCCGCGGTAATTGACGACGTACGACTTCGGGCCGCCGTCGGCCCATACAGCCTGGCGGCGATCAATTCCTGCGGTAACTAGGATTAGCAATGCACAGAATTGCACGATTCCGGCGGCGGATGGGAGCCGGAACCGAAGGGGCGTTGCGCAATGGTGCGGTGCTGAGGCGATCGTCATGGGTTTCGATAATACCACAACGATCGGAACATCTCCACGAATGCCGTAATTCCATTTCCGAACCGGATAGCGGCAAAATCTTCGCTGCCCCGAGTTGGCAAGCATGCTGGACGGTTGCAGCTGTTGCGCCAATAACTGTGCGCCTAGAATTTGCAGCTTTAAAGAATGTTGTTACCACCCAGAGTTCGCTGGCAATAGCGCGGGAGTTGCGGCAACAGGATTGGGCGCGCCGTAAGCCGGCTCGCTGCTGGAAGCTCCGAAGCTTTTAGGGTTGCCTGTGCTTTGTGACACTCCGCCCTGATATGCGCCGTACACATCGCCGCCAGCTGGAAGTGTGGCGGATGCCAACACTACGCCTGACGATGACCGCCCCGTGACATTGTTAGATGATTGATAGCCACCTCCCGGTGCTCCGCCATTTTGCGAGCGAGTATCGGGCGGAGCATTATCGCTGCTAGGCTGAACCGGGCTGCCGGCCGGCGAACTGTAATTGCTTGTGCCGCCGGGGCGATATTCTGAATTGTTACGAGCCGGCAATCCTCCTGTCGTGCCCGACATCGCGGCAGCCGATGACGCATCCGCCGGGTTATATCCGGTGTTGCCCACAGGACTGGCGGTAGTTGCTGATGGATAGCCGGTGCTTCCTTGATCGGCAACATTTGCGGCTGGCTGAATGCCGCCTGTTGGTTGAGCGTATCGATCTCCGGCTATGAATGCACCAGTGGCGCCGATCGCGGGTGGAGCATAACGATCAGCTGCAGGCGCCGCACCAACTGCTGCGGGCGCCATTGTCGCGCTTGCAGGGGCGCCATTGAAACCCGAATAGCGATCGCCCACCGTCGTATTGTTTGGGTTGACGGAAGCGGCGTCGGTCGATGCCGTCGGTGCGACACTGTTTGCCATGCTGCTGCGAGTATCGGCGGTGCGATAATTTGGCATTGAGCCGGCGGGCGCTGATATATTCGGCATTGAGCTACTAGGCATCTGAGGCGCTGCAGCGGCACTCATATTTGAATTCGCTGCGGTTCTCGGAATGGCGGCGCCGGAAGCATAGCGAGTGGCAGATCCGCCACCGTCATACGTCGGATTGTAAAAGCCGGCTTGCGGCTGTGCACCTGGTGCGGCGGCCATCGTGCTGGACGGACTTCCGGGAACGTAGTTTTGTTGCGGTGTTGCTCCGCCGGTGGCAGTGGGATAACCAGCTGTTGCAGCGGAAGCTCCTGGTGCGTAGCGGCCTGGCATCGCACTATTGGCGGTAGAACCAACAGCAGGTGTGCCGCCCGTCCAAGCATTGGCTGCTGGATTTGTGGCATTGCTCGCCCAAGGATTTCCTGGCGCGGCGCCGGCACTTGCGCTGGCGCCTGCGGCCGGAGCTAGCTTAACCGGCTGGTACGGCGTCGTCGGGTAGGCTGTATTTTGATAGGCCGCGGGGCTGGCGCTATAGCCGGTTGTTCCGGCGGGCGCCGCAGGATTCCCGGCTGCCGCCATCGAAGCGGCCGCCATTGCGCCGGGCCGTTGCGTGCCGGCAAGTGAATTGTTTGGATTCTGCGACGCGCTGGGCAGCAGCGGGTTGGCCGGATTAAACTTCGGCGCCTCGCCGCCAGCCACTGCCGTGGCATCTGGCTTTTTGCGCCACCAGGCAAGACTGCTCCACGTTGGGCCGCTGGTGCAGCCGCTAACGCCGATCGACAAAAGCATCACCACCGCGACCCGGCCAATTGTGGCTCGCATGGCAGAAAGCACCTTAACTTGTTCAGGGCGCCAAGGGCCAATTCCGGCCGCGTTCGACGTCCCTGTCGAATTGCGACAGCCGGTGGCATCCTCGTCCCTGAGGATGTGAAAACAGAAAAGATTTGATTCGATGTGGACCGCCCAAGGCGTTCGTCTATTGCCGCTCTGTAGTTGAGATTCGGCTACGGCAAGGAACAAACTCCACGCAATCAACACAAGCTGGACAATCACACGCCAGCAAATGCCGTTCGCGTTGGCGGAAGGGCGGAATTCTAGCGTTCCCCCCGCGCGCGTCAACGGCAGGTTGATTCCCAAGAATCTGCTATCGCTGCAACGTCAGCACGATAATTGCCAGCGTGAGTTAAGCAAGCGATGCTGGCTGAACTAGCTCTTCTTCGCCGCCGCGTAATTTTTTGCTACTGCATCCCAATCGATCACGTCCCAGAACGAAGTGATATACTCCGGCCGGCGGTTCTGATATTTCAAGTAGTAAGCGTGCTCCCACACGTCTAAACCTAAAATCGGCTTGTTGCCGCTGGCGCCAGCCGCAGAACCCATCAAGGGGCTATCTTGATTTGGGGTACTTTCAATTGCCAGCTTGCCGGTCTTGGCATCAACGGTGAGCCAAGCCCAGCCGCTGCCGAAGCGCTTGGTGGCAGCGTCAGCAAATGCGGTTTTGAAATGATCCCAACCCATGAGGTCTTTTTGGATCGCTTCAGCCAGTTCGCCTTTCGGTTGGCCCCCTTTGCCTTTGCCCAGCAGCAGCCAAAACATTGAGTGGTTGGCATGTCCGCCGCCATTGTTGCGTACCGCGGTGCGAATACCCTCTGGCACTTTATCTAAATGGGCGATGAGTTGTTCGACCGGTTGATTTCCCAGGTCGGTTCCCTCGAGCGCTTTGTTCAAATTGTTCACGTAAGCAGCGTGATGCTTGTCATGATGGATTTCCATCGTTTTCGCATCAATCGAGGGTTCTAAGGCATCGTTCGCGTAAGGCAGAGGTGGCAGTGTATACGCCATGGCTAATCTCCTTTTCCGTGTAGTTATCCAGCCAGCGACCGGCCGTATCTTAAATCGTAATTTTGCGACCCGCTGGGCAGCATACCCGATTGCCAATCGACCCGCAATCGGCCAGAAAAGCCGAACG
The DNA here is from genome assembly GCA_036493575.1 of Pirellulales bacterium. Classification (GTDB taxonomy): domain Bacteria; phylum Planctomycetota; class Planctomycetia; order Pirellulales; family JADZDJ01; genus DATJYL01. The sequence continues at coordinate 16,039 of DASXPQ010000198.1, read as the reverse complement.
TGCCGGGCTCGAATGATGGCGATCCTGTGGAACTCCAGCCGCTTACGAATCAGGTTTTTCCTATTAACCGATGTTACGATTGCGGACATTATGTCGGCACTTTCGCGATTTTCTTGGTTAGACCGGTGGACGGTTAAGCTTCTGCGGCCACTAGTAGATGTGTCATGGAGCAATCCTCCCGCAGTGATTCCGAATTAGTTGCCCAGACACTCGCCGGAAACCGCGAAGCTTTCGGCGAGCTTTACGATCGGCATGCGCGGATCGTACGGGCAGTCGTTGCTGGCGTTTCGGGCGACTGGCCGGCCGTCGAGGACATGACTCAAGAGTGTTTTTTGCGCGCGTATCGCAATCTGGCCAAGCTCCGCAACTTGGAAGGATTCAGACCGTGGGTTGTCGGCATCGCTCGTCAGGTTGCCCATGAACGACGACGCAGCTTGCGGCGCGATCGGCATGAATTTCAAGATCCACGAGTAGCAGAAATTGGATCGGCCGAAAACAGTGAAGCCGATGTCGATGATCATGACGAGTTTGATGTAGTGATGAAAAATTTGGCAACACTTCCGGAACAGGAACGGCTAGCAATTCACGCTTTTTTTCTTGCCGAGAAGGACGGAGGGGAGTCGGCAGAGTTAGTGGGACTGTCGCGCAGTGGGTTTTATGCGTTATTGCAGCGAGCGGTTGCACGGTTGGCAGTGAAACTGAAACTTAGCGACTTAGAAGAAGAGAAGAGATAGATTTATGCCTTGCCTTAGCAAAGAACAACTTGTGGCATTGGCTTTAGGACTGGTGGACGAGTCCACCAAGCCATTGCAGGCACACATCGACGAGTGCGCAAGGTGTCGAACCAAGTTGGCCGACACTCGTCGGCTCATTGAACGACTTTCGGCCGCTCATGCGAAGTTGGACGGCAGCCATGCGGTATCGCGTACAAGATTATTGGCAAATTTGTCGAATGCTAAGGTTGCTGAACGGCCATCAAGCGTCTGGAATCGGCGAATCTTCAAAGTGGGAAATCTAACCATGCGGCAACGCATTGCAGCAATCGGCATCGGATTGTCAGCATTGGCGGCGGTTGCGATCGTTTCCATGGCGATCAACTCGGGTCATCAGCTCTCGGCCATGGAGCGCATGGCTAAAGAGTTGAACGAAGTAAAATCGTACAGCTACAAGACGATTGAACACGTGACAATTGCTCAAAAAGGCAAACCCGAACCCGGAATTGTGGATTTTAGCCGCACGGTCTATTGGCGCACGCCAGGCGCGATTCGTGAGGAATTGAAAATTGTGCTCAATGGCGCTGTCCCTGCTGGTTATCATCGCGGCCAAGCCGAGACCGACATTGTTGCTATCTGCCTGACAGATAAACCGGGTATTTTCATTGATCTTTTAGGAAAAACATTTAGGCGCGAAACCGAATTGCGGGCGGAGGATACCGGATCGGGGTCGCTAACTTATCCTGACACTTTACTGAGAGCTATCCGCGAAGGATCGGGCAAAGTGGTGCGCGACCTGGGGACCAAAACGATTCAAGGGAAACATGCTCACGGGTATACGATGCAATACAGGAATGATTCTGATCCGATGGAAGTTTGGATTGATCCACAGACCGATCTTCCCTTGGAAGTAAATTCTGAGGCCAAGGACGAGACAACTACGGAAGTCACGCAATTAACAGATTTCCGTTGGGACATTGAATTGGATCCGAAACTGTTCGATACCAAGCCGCCAGCAGGCTACACCGACATCACGCCGCCCTGTGACGTGAAATCGCTCGCAGAGATTTCTGCGGCGCTCAGGCTATATGCGGACCTCAGCGGCGGCCATTACCCAAAAGTTGATACGGAGCGTGTGAATGCGACGTTCGACGCCGATGCGGTTTATGCCGAAATGCTGAAAATAGCTGGCAAGGACAAAGAACATCAGGAAATCCAACATGTAAAAGCCGGGTTGGATTGGATCGCTAAGATTACGCGCAACAGGGGTAATGCGCGATTCGATGGAATGCATGTGGGCCCAAATGACAAAGATAAAATTTTGTTTTGGTGGTTCAATGGTAGGCCCGAGGGTTACCAAGTGTTCTATGGCGATTTGCACCCCAAAATTCTGAACAAAGCGGAGGCAGAAGCGGATATCCCCCCGCGGCCGAAAATATTCGCTGAGCCGGCTGAGGATGAACAAAAGCCGACTGAGAAGCCTTAATTACGGGTTGGCGCTCAATTTCCGCTTTTGAACCCTATGGATTTCATATTGCTAGCATCTCGGTACGAGTCGAGTGTTCTTGAGAAGCTGGTGCGATTGTGTCGAAAACAGATGGTATGGAACCATCTAAACCGGCAAATGAATCGATTGAAAATGGCGCTGCTGCACGGCACTTGGAACACTTCATTCCGTGGCGGAAGGCGGAGCTAATTGACCGCTTGTGCACGCAGCCTGGTCTGGCGCCGGCGGAGCAGGACGGTTTTCGGCGGTTATGTATCTTGCTGAACGCCACGCTGCACTTTGAGTATCTGGCGCATTTCGAAAACCTGAAAAATGCATACGCGCCGTTTGATCCAGATGCCGACACACTGCATTTGACTACGCCCAGCAAGGCGGAGCAGCAGACACAGCTGGACGTGCTGTTTGAGCAGTTCACCTGGCTGCTTGAGCGAGCGAACTTTTGCCGGCTAACCAAGGACGATATGCAGCAAGCGTTGGACTCGGTGAGCCATCGAGGACTGGCGCTGGAAGTCGATTTCGGATTCTTCGATCGCCTGGAAATTTACAGCCGCGGCGAAGTGATGCAAACGCAACAGTATCGCAGCTGGAAACGGCTATATCAGATTCAGGAAGTGCAAGTGCCGACGTTTCAAAGGCTGGCGCTAATTTTTCGTTTGCGGCCCGGGCGGCAAAAAACGCGCAAGTTCGACATGCAGGACGTGTTCATCAAACTGTTCAAAGACATTCCCAAGCCCGATTTGGAAATGCTATTGCCGGGCACGCGCGTGAAAATGTCGCTAAAGGATCGGCTCAAAATTGTCATGCCGACAGTATCAGGCGTGGCGGTATCTATTTACAAGGCGATGAAGGGGGCGCTGTTGGCGGCAGCGGCGGGCATTTATGGGATTTTGGTGGTGTTGGGCGTAACGTGCGGTTACGGCGTGAAGTCGTTTTACGGTTACTTGCAAACCAAACAAAAATATCAACTGAATTTGACCGAAAGCTTGTACTATCAGAATCTGGACAACAATGCGGGTGTAATGTCGCGGCTGCTGGACGAAGCCGAAGAGCAGGAAAATCGAGAGGCGGTACTGGCGTATTATTTTCTCTGGCGCAAGCTCGACAAACGCGGCTCAACCGACGACGAATTGGGTTGGAAGAGTCGGGCACAGCAAAACACGTTTCCTGCGGGCGGATTTACGGCCGAGGAACTCGACCAGCGGATCGAGCAGTTTTTGAGCGAGTGCTTGGGCCGCGCCATTGATTTTGAAGTGGATGATGCGCTGGCAAAACTTCTGCGCATGAACTTGGTACGCCAACTTGCTGGCGGCCGGTACGTTGCAGTGTCGCTGGCGGAAGCGCTGAAAACTTTGGATACCGCCTGGGACAATTATTTTCCTTACAGTAATGCCGCGTGAAGAAGTCTTCGTTGTTACGGCCGGCGATTGCACTTCAAGCTTTACGTCCCAGGTTGACGTTGGTTTTCCAATGCTTGGATCTTTTGCTCTAGCTGTTCCACGCGGCGCTCCAGCGCTTCGACACGTTGAGCGTCAGGGGCACGCGATGGAGGTCGGGTGGCTCCCGATTCGGCATTGCTGGATTGCGGCGGAATCATCGTCCGTGAAGGAACGGGCGGGGGCCAGTTCGACTGGCTGCCGGTCGGCGGGTTCGCATTTGGATTGGGTCCGAGTGCATTTCTGCCGATGTCGCGGCTAGCGCCATTAAAACCGAGCGTCAGTTTGGTTCGCGTGGAATTACCGTTGTAAAAATACGCGATTTCAACTTCTCGACCCGCGCCGGCGCGCGCAAGAAGTGCGGTCAGATCGTTTGGCGTATTTACCGGCATACCGTCTAAGGCTGTGATCACTGCGTCGATTGGAATATTTGCTTTTTCTGCCGGCGAGCCCGGAGTGCGACCCAGCACGTGCGCTCCCGCAACAGAGGGCAGACCCAAACGAAGGCGATCTTGCTCGGTCACCGGTAGTGTGCGCACCCCCAGCAATGGCCGTGGTAACGAAGTAGGGCCGAGTGATGGCGCTGGCATTCCACCCGGCTGCGAGATTGTGCCAGGCGGCAAACTATCTGAAAGTGGAGCTGGCGCGGCGTGAAATCGGCTCGGCGGTTGTGCGCTTGCAGCCGATTGGCCGGGTTCATCAACGGGCTCATTGGGCAAGCGGCCAAATTCTTGGAACCGGCGCTGATCGGCCGGCGGACGATGCCCTAACGTGGCTTCCACCGTTTGAGTTTTTTCCTGTCGATCAATTTGAAAAGTTACTTTTGCGCCCGGCTGTAGCGGACGGAGCGTGGCGCCCAAATCATCGACCGTGCGGATGGGTTGACCGTTAACAGCGGTAATTAAGTCGTTCGATTGTAAACCGGCTTGCGCGGCCGGACTGTTTGGATCAACATCTTGGACACGAATGCCGTGGCCGTTTTCCTGCCGGTCATCGAGGACCATTCCCAGGTAACCAGGCTCGACACCGGGCTGCGGTGAGCTACGCGGAGGAACTTCTGGTGACCGCATCGGCTGTGCCTGAGCAACAGCAGCCGCAAAAGGGAGTACAACGACGAGAATCGCATGACGCCAGCCGTATCGGCAAAACATGATATCGTCCTCCTTTGTGGCAAGCCGGGAATCCTGAGCATTATACTCGTTTAACTATAATCCCGCGTGACAGGCTCGAGTTTGATGCCTATTCTGCAATTTATGGAACAGCACAGCACTAATCCACTGATTTTTGGTCCAGCAAGCGCGGCCGACTTACCATCGGCATTGCAACTGCTGTTTGGCAGCGTGGAGGAAACGGGCCGTAAAACACAGATTGCCATGGCGCTGTTAGAGATTCAAAACAGTGATAATGATGGGGAAAAGGTGTTGATAGGCCGGCGGGGCGACGACTTAGCGGCCGTAATTTGGCTGCAAATACGTCCCGGACGAGTTGCTTCCATGTGGCCTCCGGGGGTCGCAACTGGCGAACCTGATTCTACCGTAAAGACCCTCATCGATTTAGCAATTGCCACGGCGGCCGCCAAAGGCATGCGGCTCGTTCAAACGCTATTGGAGACTGATGCCGGACCACAAGCGGCTTGTCTGCGCCAATGTGCTTTTCAACACATTGCCGATTTGTTGTATTTAGTGAGTTTGTTCGAGGAATTTCCGACAGCATCGCCGAGTACCGATTTGGTTTTCGAGCCCATTGGCACAGGCGGCGAAATTGAAATATCAGAAACCCGATTGCGCAGACTAATCGGCATCATTGAACGCACCTATATAGATACGCTGGATTGCCCAAGCGTCCACGGTTTGCGGAGCGTGAATGATGTATTGGCAACATATCGCGCCGTCGGCAAGTACAATCCTGCCAAATGGTTCTTTGTGCGCCACTGTGACGCGGATATTGGTTGCTTGTTGTTGGCCGATCATCCGCCTGAGCACAATTGCGAGTTGATTTACATGGGAGTTGTGCCCGAAGCACGCGGAAACGCTCGAGGTGTAGAAATGGTGCGATATGCGCAGTGGTTAGTGGAACATTCCGACAACGATGATAAAAACGGCTTAGAAAATTGCGGGGAAACTGCGGAGTTGCCCGCAAAAAAATTGGTGTTAGCAGTCGATGCTGCAAATTCTCCGGCAATTTCAGTGTATGCTGCGGCCGGATTTCAAACGTGGGACCGCCGCAGTGTTTTTTTGCGGGAAATTGCCGAGAATTTTTAGCGACGTTTCGCAGCTGCGCAAGAAATGCCGCGAGTTTTTCATGGCGCGCAATCGTGCAAACATTTTTTCCACGCGTAACATGCGATGGGAAAAAAGATTTTTGTGCACCTTAGCGATGCGCGCGCGACATTTCCCGAAGATTTTTTGCGATCCACTTCGCGCTGGAAAAAAATTGCGCACAATTGTTAGCAGGTGGTTTGACAGCGTCGCTAGCAGACGTACAATCGGCGACTTTGGGTGACACGACAACAATTGTACGCGGCGCAGAAGACCCGCAAAGTTAGTCGAGAATTTCTGGAGACCTTCGCTGCGAAAATAAATCGCTTCAATCGGCCGTTCAGGCGGAAGGGCATAAGTGATTTTTGCAGCCGTAGAGCCAACGGTAACGACTGATTTAACTGCGCTGTGTTGCATGTTCCTTCTGGCAGCTCCTGATCGTTTTGAATTGCAATGGCGACGTTGTGATTAGCGGAAGGATTGCGCGCATAAACTGTTCAGGGATCGACCATGAGCAAGGATGTTTTGTCGACCGTGGTGACTTTGCTGACTGAAAAGGTCGGCCAAGAACGGTTCGACTTGTGGTTTAGGGACCGTGCGCAGTTCTCATTGAATGGCAAGAATTTGGTGGTGGAAACGCCCGATCGATTTACGCAGGATTGGTTGCGTCAGCATTACCGCGGAGCTCTGGAAGCAGCCTGCCGTGAAGCAATCAACGGTCAGGCAACGGGCGACGAATCTGTGGCAATTGAGTTCCGGGTAAATGAATCGATGAGCAGTAGCCAAGGAACGAGTCATCAGCGAAAGGCCGGTGGGCAAGCGGCTTTGCCCGAGCTCATTCAAAGGCGAGTTCCTGCTTTAAATCACGTCGCCGGACGGACTGTCGGGCCGGTCACCAGTTGTATCACTCAGGCGCCGCATGATCAGGATAGAAAGAGCTCAATCCGGCTAGCAATCGGCAGCAGTTCTCGTGAAGAAAAGCGGGATTCGCGTGCCACTCAAGCCATGGGGCAGTGCGGCGCCTCTGCAGCGACCACGCCCGTGCGGCGTTTCGCAACGCTGGGTGCATTTGTGGTGGGCGCCGGTAACCGGCTAGCACACACGTCGGCGCAGATGGCGGCCGAACGGCCAGGATCAATGACGCCGCTTTTGGTGTATGGCACACATGGCAGCGGTAAGACCCATTTGTTGGAGGGTATTTGGTCGGCGGCACGAACGCAAAATCCAAGTCTGAATGGCGTGTATCTTTCGGCCGAGCAGTTTACGACGTTTTTTGTCGGGGCAGCGCGCGGTGGAGGAATGCCAAGCTTCCGCCGGAAATATCGGGCGATCGATCTGTTATTGATAGACGATCTGCAATTTCTCGTGGGAAAAAAAGGGACTTTGGTGGAATTGCTGCACACCATGGATACTGCACTGCGCGATGGGCGGCAGTTGGTGTTTGCCGCTGATCGACCGCCCGCGGAACTTTCCGGCCTGGGAACTGAACTGAGCACTCGATTGGCCGGCGGCATGGTCTGCAGCTTGGAACCGCCGGACCAACCAACACGCTTCGGGCTGGTCCAGCAATTCGGCCGGCGTTTGGGCATTGAATTATCGGATGATGTGGCGGAATTCGTGGCGGCGGAGGTGACGGCGGGTGCAAGGGAAATTTGCGGAGCCGTCAAGCGTTTGTACGCCGCCAGCCGGATGCTCCAGTGCTCGATCGATCGTGCTTTTGCGCAAGAGCATCTGTCTGATCTGGTCCGTCACGCCGGCCGGCCGGTTCGCCTGGCTGACATCGAACGTGCGGTGTGCCAAGTGTTTCAATTGTCGACAGAAAGTTTGCAATCGCAACGGCGGACCAAGCACGTTAGCACGCCACGGACGCTGGCCATGTGGCTGGCGCGGAAGTACACTCGGGCGGGCTTGGCTGAAATCGGCGAATACTTTGGTCGCCGCAGCCACAGCACGGTTATTTCCGCCCAAAAGCGAGTGAGTCAATGGATCGAGGGACAATCGGAAATTGAATTGACGGACTCTCGCTGCAAAGTGGACGAAGCCCTGCGCCGCGTGGAAGCACAAATTCGGACGGCGTAAACCGAGCGGAGATCTTTACAGTTGAAGAGTGTTGCCGACAAATATACGGATGGAGCCGACGATCGGGGAACGGAGTCCCCCCTTTCTTTCGATCGAGATTTCGGCCGCACGCTGAGTGTCAACGCTATTTGACCCGCGACATATAACGTACAAATTCCGCATCGAGACCCGTTAAATCGGGGCCGAAGCAGGCTTTGAATTCTTTTAAGCGAGCTGCCGGATCGTCCCATACCAGCGGTTGCTTCTCGGCCAATCGCTGCAGATACGCCTCGTATTCCTTGGCGTGCATTCGCAGCAAAAAATAATTGAGGGACCAGGCTTCGGCATAAGCGTCAACAGCCGTTTCTGCGTCGCCGCCGCGAAAGCGTTTATCGTCGGAGAGCAGCGTTTGCAATGAGTCGGTTGGTCGGCGCAATAAATAATTTTGAAAACGCGTGAGACGGGGCTGGTTTACCTCGCCAACCGTGCGCCAACCTTTGCCATAACTCAGATCAGGCGTTTCAAAATACATTGCCAATCCTTCGCACACCCACAGCGGAATGTCGGCGAATCGCTGTTGTAGGCCGCAATTGAAAGCGATTTGATGCGTGGCTTCGTGAATGACCGTGGCCACCATCGTGGTGGCGGCGGGCAGCGAAAGTAGCTCGTTAATTTGCGCGGCGTCCATTCGCTTGTTGTCGCCCGGTCGACGCGTGGATTCCGCCCCGGTTAAGTCGTACGTTTTTACCTGATTAGTTTGCAGGCTGTAGAAACCAATCACGCGATTGGTCACGTTCTGCAATTCGTCGACCGATTGCCGAGCATAAGTAGGCTGGTCGGCATAAATCACAATGACCAGCGGCGTTTCCGGCTCGTGCAATTTGAATCCGCGGTGCGTCCAAAAACTGGTGAATGACGTGTAAAGTCGTTCGAATAAGGCGCTGCACCATAAGGCATAGCCGCGAGAGGTGTTGTAAAAGATCAGGTAGTGAGCGGTTTTCACCGTATCGAAGCCCGGCGGCAATTCGCCCAAGATTTGCTTTTTAAGTCGATCTGCCGAAAGTGGCACAAACGGTTTGTCATCCTGACCGTGCTCCAGGGTTTCATCCGGCGTGACGTTCCAGAGCTTGCCGTCCGCAGTTTGCAACATGACGCCGCCATCTTGCGCCGCGACCACTGCCTTGCCGGAGAGATGTTGAGTTTTGCCGCCGTGCCGAAAAACAACAGTATCCTCGGCACAGGCGCCGCTGTAGTACACGCAATTGAGTAAGGCAGCAATTGCGACGAAAGCCATGCGTTTGGGCGAGACGGCGCGTTTGCGATGCTGAGTACAGTTCATTTATCTATAATAACCTCGCTGCGGCCGGCGCCGAAATGCGAACTGTGAAAGAGCATTCTCCAAAGGATCAAAATTGCGGCGCCCAGCAATAAATAACCCAATACCATACATAGTGCGATGCCGGCCAAGCGATCCTCGCCGGTGCCATGCATCAGCTGGTAGACGGCAATTGGAAGAGTCATCCGGCCCGGTGCTTCCAAGAGCAAGGTGGCAGGCAATTCGTTGAATGCCAGAACAAACGCCGCTATCCACGCGGCGCCGACTGCTTGCCAGCGTTGGGGCAGCGCAATACGGAAGAAACGTGCAGCCCCCGTCGCCCCGTCTAATGCCGCGGCCTCAAATTGTTCGCCAGCAATAGTGCGAAAACCAAACCATAGCAGAAATGTTGTTAGCGGTAAGGCGCGAATAGCTTGTGCTAACATGGGTGCGTACACACTGTGATACATCCACCCGAGCCAAGGCAATTCAGGATTGTTGAGCAAGTGAATCAAACCAATCGCTAACAGCGGCGCCGGAACGGCCAGGGCTGCTGCGCCGACAAGTACAGCCGGTAGTGCCACAATGTTGCCGCGGCGCGCGTACCAAGCCAGTGGCAGCGCCACAAGCAAAGCCGCACTCGCCGCGCCGGTGGCAATGATTAGCGACCAGCCGGCCTCTTTCCAAAATCGTAGTGGACTCTCCGCGACGATGTGCGCGGCTTTCATCGCGATCCAAGTGCGAGTCACGCCGGTGCTATTCGGCTGAACGACGACGCCCGCTTTGTAAATCAAATTAAAAAGCGGCACGCCCAAGATTACCACCAAAGCTACCACGACGATTGCCGCTGCGGGCCACCGCCACCTGCCCAAATGAAATTGATGGATTTGTTTAGGCAACACTCGGGCTGAGTATTGCGCGGCACCCATGCAGAGAATGATGGCTCCGGCTGCCAAGGCAGTCACGACCGCGGCACCGGCCCAGGGCCCTAGCTCCGGCGCGGCAATGTCGGTGGGAGCAGCGAAGTCGACGTAAACTTCTTCCGCATATGTTCGTACTTGATACAAATCGGTGACAGTCATGTCCGTGGCTGCCAGCAGCGAGACCCACAGAGCGGCCAACGCCAGAGCGGGGGCGATCCGCGGCAGTGTCACATGATAAAAAACACGCCATGCTGACGCATCCAACAGTGCGGCTTCTTCCAATTGCGGTTCGACCTGTCTTGCCGCGAGCCCTACGATGAGTGCAACCCACGGCGTTGCCGCTACACCGTGCACAAAAATGGCTCCGCGCCAGCCGATCAGCCACGGTTGCTGAAGTGAGCCGCCGAAGATGAGCGTGTACCAGCCGAATAGCCCGAAGCCCGATTGCCAGGCAGCGGCGATCAAATACAACGGAACGATCAGCAGTAAACCGAGCATCGCCGCCGACGGTAAGCGCAGCGGCAGATTGGTTCGAGCGATCAAAAGACCAAGCAGCGTGCCTAGCGGCAGACTGATTGCCAAGGTGCCTGCGACCAGCTTTAAAGTGTTCAACGCCAAGCCGCGGCTGCGCGTGTCGGCGGCCAGGAGTGCGAAAGCTGTAATCACTAGCAGCGCAATTGCCACTGCCGACGCACGGTTAAACCGCTCGCCCATCGGCTTGCGGCCCGGCGTGGTGGTTTCAATTTGCATCGCTGGCCGAGAGTTTTTCTTCGACTTTGTCCGCCTGCCAGGCGACGGCGGAAATTACCTTCGTGACTGCCAGCGGATCGGCCGTGGCAGTCAACTGATTGGCGCGGACCACGATGACGTCGCCGGCCGGAGACGACTCAACAGCAAATGCCCCGTGGACCATTTGTGTGTTGAATTTGAGCAGTTCCATGGCGTTCTGGTTGGTCGCGGGGCCGCACGCAGAGCTGAACGCCATCATGGAATTGCCTTCGGCGTCTTTGGCATCAAATTGCACACTTACTTTTTGTTTTCGCAATGGGCCGATGGGGACCACGATTTGCCACTGGTCGCCGCTTTCGGTAATTTGCCAGCCGGACGATTGCGCCACGCTGCGGACCAATTGCTTTGGATCGGCGACCATGGATTGAGTGGCCATCGACTGCGGTACTATTTGTGGAGCGACAATCGGAGCTGCGCCGCGCTGGCCGGCAGGTGCTGCGCCTATCTGCGGTGCTTGCTGCATGCCTTGCATTGCCTGCTGCAGCATGCCGGGAAACATCATGCCAAAGCCGGCCCCCATACCCATGCCCATCGCGCCGGCGCCCATACTGCCGCCACCTTGCTTGGCCAGTTCTGCCATGCTGTTGGCCGCTTGATACATGGTGAACGCCTGCAACCCGCCCAGAGCGCCAATGCGGCTGCGGGCGTTGATCGCCTCCTGCACATCGTCTGGCGGCGTGATCGCATTGATGATGAAGTCCGCAAGCTCTAATCCGTACTTGCCGAAATCTTCGGCGACCTTGGCCTTGGTGCCGGCTTCAATTTCGTTTCCTTTGGCTTGCAGATCAAAGACGCCCAAGCCCAGGGCGCCCAACAAATCGCGCAACCGGGAAACGACCACATCTTTCAAGAACGATGCCACCTGTTCCGAGGTGTATTTTTCTTGGGTGCCGACCAAAGTGTTCAGCAATAGCGGCGAATCCACCACGCGGAACGAGTATTTTCCATTGGCCCGCAATTGCACCATACCGCCGAAGTCGGCATCGCGCAGCGGAATGGGCTGCGGAGTGCCCCATTTTTGATCCAAAAACGTTTGCTTGCCAAAAAAGTAGACCGACGCCTGGAACGGCGACTTCTCCCAGGGAATGGTGAGAATGCGCGTGATCAACGGCACATTTTGCATGGTCAGCATGTGGCGGCCGGGGCCGAAACAATCCAGCGCTTTTCCGTCACGGAAGAAAACAGCTTCCTGATTTTGCTGCACGATCAGTTGTGCGCCGTATTTGATATCGGCGGAACCTTCTACTGGAATGCGCTGCACCAGCGATGCGCCGCTATCGTCGAAATACTGGATGACTTCTAAGCGAAGAGACATTTTTTAATACGTGGTGAGGTGTATTGGAAAGAGAAAAACGAAGAGGTTCGAGGTTCTATTCCAGCCCTTTCAGAATATCCTGGCGGTGATCAATAGCTTGTTCAACTTGAGCAAGTTGGTCATTTAGCGCCGGCAGCGGCGTGGGAGTATCGGCCGTGGCGGTGGATAACTTTTCGATAGCGGCGGCCAGCGATTCCACCGCGTCCATCGTTTTTACATCATGCTGATAAACGCGATCCAGCAACGCTTCATTCACCTGCACTAGATCGAAAAATCCGCTGTAGCCCTGCATGCCGCCATGCAAACGGCTGATGTTTTTGTCCAGGCGCGATTTGAAGTGGTCGAGCTGCGCCAGCACGTCGAGTTTTTTAGCATCGACGAGAGTCCGCCCGTACGCATCGAGCGCAGGCTTAGTACGCTGCAAACGGTCGGCCAGCCAGCTTCGCTGCAGGGCGTCGCTATCGCGGCGGTATTCCTTTTCCAAATAGCCTTTGAAACCGGGAATGCGCCGCAAGATGCTTTCAATCCAGCCCCGGCTTTGGGCATGTTCGCGTGGTTCGGGCATAGGGGTACTCTCCGGAGTCTGTATTCTCTATGCGCAATTCGTTTGGACCCACCGCTTATTGCCCAGAAAACGGCCCCATCGGTACAATTGCTAGCAAATTTGCCCGCTTTGCGTCGATCGACCGCCTTGGGCGCGGTACGCATCATAGCAGGTGGGCACTATCGCAAGCAAACTGATGGGCGGAATCGTCTTGGACCATTCGGCAGGTTCAGGTATAGTCCGCCCCGCTTGTCGGCCCGCCGTCTGCGCTGGCCCTATTTCTTATCGTGTTGGTATCGCCGGGTATTTTCCATCGACGGATATTCCATGAGCCGCATAATTTACGGCCGCAGGGGAACTGCGCTTACGATGCTTCTGCTTGCCGCTGCGATAACGTTAGGCGGCTGCGCCAAACGATACGGCGGGGCCTGGCCGTTCGGAGAAGATCAAACTGCCGAACTGAAAAAATATGGGCCCGTTCCGCGTCAACGCATTGCGGCCATGCAGGAGCGCGCTAAAAAAATGGCGAAAGCCAGCCCGCAGGAGCAGGAAGCGTTCGCCAGTGAAATGGCTCGGCAAATGCCGAATGAAACCGATTTCAATGTGCGGATGGCGGTCATTAAAATGCTGGCTCACATGGATACGCCGTCTGCCAAGGCTGTAATGTATGCGGGCATGAAAGATCCCGAAGCCGAAATTCGCGTGGCCTGCTGCGAAGCGTGGGGCAAAAACCCCAGTCCGGAAACCACGCGAATGTTGGCGGAAACCTTGTCCGGCGATACCGATCTTGATGTTCGCATGGCGGCCGCCAAAGCGCTGGCCAGCGCCGGCGACAAGGAGGCTGTCACCGCGCTGGGTCGAGCATTGGAAGATTCTGATCCCGGCCTGCAATACTGTGCGGTGGCCAGCCTGAAAAAAGTTACCGGCAAAGACCTGGGCAACGATGTGAACGCCTGGCGTCAATTGGCTCAACAGCCGGAACCGCCGGTCCGCACCAAAACACTTGCCAGCCGTATGGGGCAGATGTTTTAGCAGCATCCCGTAAAATGGTCTGCAGTGCCGGTTATTTGAGGGTGGCAAACTCTACCGATTGCGGCTTTTACGGTCAGTAAACTCTAGCGATTGAACGTTCTTTTTGTGCCGCCAATCGACGCGGCCAGTTCGATACATCGCACCGCATATAACGCTAGCACCACTATTGCGGACAGAGCGGCTTCAGCGGCAGAACCAGCCGCCACGAAACCGATACTCTACACGGACTTGTTGATGGCCTCGGAACTGTCGAGCAAGGCGGCCTCGACATCGTTAAGAGCTGAAGAACAAGCCCTGCAGCGTTTTGCATCACGCTGCCCCACCACCACAGTGCACATCCGGAGTTGCGGCCACTATGTTTTCGCTTGTGTCAGCCAGACTTCAGTTCACGTTGAGTTTTTTAATCGTGCTGCCGCTTTTATATGCGTGGCCGGTCCAGTCGGCGGAGCGAACCAGCAGTTCGCAACCCTCAAGAAACCTCAGTGGAAACTCAGCAGCGACACAGGACGCTAGTGATTCGGTCAATGCAAGCTCGCCAGATACATCGGCGGTCGGCGGCGATGCGGAGATGGGACACGATAGCCAACCGCTTACTCCAAACCAGGCTGAATTGGGCGCAAAAATCCGCCGCGCTCTGGCGATGTATGAACCCAAACACTTGAACGCCCGTGATAATAGTAGCTGGGAAGTAATGCACGGGCTGATTGCTTTTGGTCCGCGCACAGAAATTTTCCGCGATGGCCCCGGCGGCACCACCGTGAATGCAATGGGATGGCTGTGTTGGGGTGCTCGCTGCCAAGGCGCGCCGTTGATCGTTTTGGAAAATGAACATCCGCATGCCCTGTATGGCGTGGGGCTGGAAGGACACGACGGCCAGTACCTGGCGATGCTCGCGCAATGGCGCGTGCGGCCGGAAAGCCCGATGCACATCGGCGGCAAAGACTTCAACGTGGGCGACTTAATCGAAGAAGAAAAGGTGACGTGCCAAAGCGGGACTGAGCTAACCTTCAAACTGATCGCCCTGGCGCATTACCTACCCAGCGATGCAGAATGGACCAGCCGCAATGGCGAAAAATGGAATATTCCCAAACTGATCAAAGCCGAAATTCAATCGCCTATTAACGGCGCGACCTGCGGTGGTTCGCACCGGCTGCTTGGCATCGCCAACGCGGTGAAGGAGCGGACCAAGCGTAATGAACCGATCGACGGTCAATGGGCGCGAGCGGCCAAATACATTTCCGACTATCAGCGATACACGCTGGGTGCCCTGCAAAATGCCGATGGCAGTTTCAGCACCGAATGGTTCAACTATGCAGCCGATCGTCCGGGCAACATCGATCGTAAACTGCAAACCACCGGCCACATGTTGGAGTTTCTAGTGTGGTCGTTGCCGACCGATCAGCTGCGCGATCCGCGAGTGATACGAGCGGTGGATTTTCTTTCGGGCGAATTGCTAGCCAATCCGGATCGTGCCTGGAGCGTGGGTCCGCTGGGGCACGCCTTGCACGCTCTGGTGATCTATCACGAGCGGCTATACAACGAGCCAGCATTGCCGTCTGTTCCACAGACCGCAGCCGTGCCGCTCAAGACCAAGGCTCCGACGATTTCGGATCTTAGCCCACCGGAACCGGAATGCGAATTCAACGCAAACGGGAGCGTTTCGCAATTGCAACGGACCGCCGACGGTCCAAAGGCGACTCTGATGGCGGATGAACCACGAACTGCGACAGCGAAAGAAGTTGCCGATCGATCAGACGGATGTACCGATGCCATTCCACCGACTGCGGCGCGTGCATCCGTATTGCATTTGGCATTGCGTGACATCATATCGGCAATTGCGCCGCAAGGAGTTGGGCAATCTCCCATTACGCTACCAGTGACCACTGACTTGCCACGTACTCCCACGGATGCTCCGTTCGACAGGCCAGGCACGACGGAAGTCGGTCCTTAAGCTGGCCGAAGGCCGCACAGTTCTTACTGGGCAGTATCGCTCAACCTGCGTCGATGCAATGTCTTCTGCGCCACGATTACGGCGTCTAGTGACCGTTTGAGCGCGCTCTTTTAAGCGATCTCTTGCGTGGCAATTTCTTGGAAAATTTGCCGCCCCCACTTGTTGTCGCCGAAATAATATGACCATAATTCCGCGAATTTG
>DASXPQ010000197.1:0-5164 GCA_036493575.1 Pirellulales bacterium | reverse complement strand
CGATTGTAGAAGTAGAATTTGCGTTTAATTTTTATGTGATTGCCGGCGGCAATATCGAGTTCACCTTCGTCGACGAGTTGAGTGAGCTTTTCGATTTGGGTTTTTCGAATGAATTGCCAGTCATCGTCCAATAGCAAGAAGTAGGGAGTTTGGACGCGATCGAGCAGGGCATTGCGGCCGGCGCTGAGGCCGATATCTTCCGGAAGGCGGAGGTAGCCGACGTCAGTGCGCGGCGAAGGTTCGAAGCCATCGTCGCCGACGAGAATTTGCAACTGCGGATAGTAGCGCCGCATGCTGCGGATTAAGCGATCCAAGTCTTTGGGCCGCTGAAAGGTTTTGATGATGGCGGTTGTTTGCGAGAGCAATTTGGCGCGGTCGGGTAAATGCATAGCATCGGATGGACTAAAAAGACGAAGCATGGCTTGCTTCTCCGTTGCGATAATGCGAATTGCAGAGAATGCCGATAGAAAAGACCCGCTGAACCTTTCGACCGGGTCACGTACTTTACTCGATCGGTAGATTTGCCGAAGCGGCAATTTGAAAAAATTGTTGGCAAGTAGGGTGATTGCGCAGCGACCTGATAATAACGCTAGCTTGGCGAAGCTGGAAGAATCGGGTGCGCGAAAAACCCCTGATCATCCTTGACCAGGGGCTTTGAAATGCGGCGTCGAGGTTCGATCGACGATGCAGTTCTACTTTTGCTTTACACCGAGCGCTTGATAGAACTTCGCTGGGTGTTGCTGCGGATCGTACTTGGCAACGACGCCAGAGCGCTCGAATTCCGTCCGCATTTTCACACTGCGGCCGTAGCCGTTGTCGCTGACCGATTCCGGGGCGAAGGGATGGAACGAGAGAATTCCATCACTGCCGCGGATGTGACCGTACCAATCGCGGCCGGGATTGAAATCGGAAACCGGCTTGGAGACGGAATCGTGACATCGCATGCAACTGGTGCTATCGACCTGCACAAAGCCGGCATCGTATTTGGCCGGGACGATGTGGAAATCGGCATTCGTTGTGGGAGCAAAGGTTTCCGCTCCGCTGGGCGATTGTCGCCACACTTCGCCTGAAACGGAACGGAACACGGTACCGGTTAGCAACTCGCCTACAAGCTTATCGTCGCCCAGCGCTGGCAAAGTATCGACCCCCATCGTTTGCTTGAACGTGCGACGGGCCGGTTGTTTGTCGGCCAGGGTCTGCTCGTCCATTTCCAACGGCAGTTCCAAATGCTCCACGGCAGCGACCAAATTGGATTGGTTTTCCCAATCGGGCCGCAACTGCTTGATTCGCTTCGCCAAAGCGGCGGCGGTGGGGAAGGGGCGGTAGACGTCAACATCCCAGTAGCCGTACTTGCGAGTGCGGACGCGCATTTCGAAAGTGTAGGCATAGCCATTGGGGCCAGTCATGGCCAGCGCTTCGCCGACGACGGCACCGACTGGGAAGGTCCAGGCGTAACCGTCGCTGGTGTCGCCCCGTAAGCGTTTGCGAAACCACACCACCGGCCGCGGGTGATCGTTTTCATCACGTGGCAGCCATACGAATCGGAATGCTTCGGTATTTTTGGTACGCTGCATTCCGGCTGGTGTTCCCCACGGGAATTCGCGGTTGCCGTTGCCGTAGGGCTCGGAACCGTTGGCCGAAATGTTGTAGTACGCTGAGTGAACGCCCTGCAAACTGCCGCTCCATTCCTGATAGGCACGGGGCATTTCCTGCTCGGTATACAAAATCAAACGTGGATCTTGCAGGATGTTCTGCAAATCGGCGTGATCCACCTGGGGCAGAAGTTTTCGCAGCCGTTGCTGCTTGGTCTGGGACATCAGCTGTGGCGCCGTCTCCGTGGGATAAGCGGCCGATGGGGTTGGTGCGGCAGTCGATGACGATTCGACTGCTTTCGATGGGGCTGAGACGGCTGCAGCCGATGCCGTTTCGGCCTTCGGACTGGACTTACCGGCTGCCTGCCCTGCAGCGCAAAAGACCATCAGCGCGATTAACAAACTATGCATGTTACGCCTCCTTACGAACAACTAGCCGCCGACCACGGCAACCTCCGCTGGTTGCTCCGCTACACGGTCGGCAAAAATAAAAACGTCGGTGGGGTCAGCCGCTGCTAGCACTCAGTTTCGAACCAGCTAGCTGCGGCGAGTTATGGTGGGATTCAATCAAGGCGGGAACGGGCAGCGGCAAACTTTTCGTAGATTGCCCGTTTGGTTATGTAGAGGAGGCTAGTGGCTGAAAAAGTGGCTCACAAGCCCCCGAATTGAGCCAATCTTTTGCTGTTTAACCAGAAGCATCTATCTTCACGCAAGGTGCTTGCGTTTAGGTAGAGTACGGTGGCTAGGCGCCAGGATTTTTTTGATTTTCCGCGGCGTTAGAAGGCGAAATCACGGTTTGCGGCGCAATTCCAGCCACTCTGTATGGAAGGTGCCGGGCTTGTCGACGCGCTGATAGGTGTGGGCGCCGAAGTAATCGCGCTGGGCTTGAAGGAGGTTAGCGGGGAGACGATCCTGGCGGATCCCGTCGTAGTACGACAGTGCAGTCATGAATGCTGGCGTCCAAATTCCCAGCTGCACTGCGGTTGTTACTGCGTGCCGCCAGCCTGCTTGGGCCTTTTCGAGCACAGCGCGGAAGTAAGGCGCCAGCAGGAGGTTTTCCAGGTTCTTGTCGGCATCAAAGGCTTCTTTGATCCGCTCCAAAAACGCAGCCCGAATGATGCACCCGCCGCGCCACAGCAGGGCGATGCTGCCATAGTCCAAGGGCCAGTTGTGCTCTTTGGCGGCCGCCTGCAATTGCACAAATCCCTGGGCGTAGCTGCAGATTTTGGAGGCGTAGAGAGCCTGGCGGACGGCGTCGATCAGCTTTTTCGGATCCGCCTCGTAGCGACCGGCGGGGCCGTGCAACACCTTGCTGGCGCGAACGCGATCCTCCTTCAGGGCCGAGAGGGACCGGGCATAAACCGCTTCGGTTACTAACGTGCTGGGGACGCCGAGGTCGAGGGCCAGTTGGCTCATCCATTTGCCTGTGCCTTTGGCGCCGGCGGAGTCGAGAATCATGTCGACCATTTCGCGGCCGGTTTCAGCATCCTTTACGCTGAAGATATCGCGCGTGATTTCGATTAAGTAGCTGTCGAGTTCGCCTTTGTTCCACTCGGCGAATACGTCGTACAACTGGGCGTTGGACAGATCCAAGCCGGAGCGGAGCATGTTGTAGGCTTCGCAAATTAGTTGCATGTCGCCGTACTCGATGCCGTTGTGAACCATTTTCACATAGTGGCCGGCACCGCGCGGGCCGACCCATTCGCAGCAGGGGATGTCGTTTTTCGGCCCGACCTTGGCTGCAATCCCTTGGAAAATCGGCTTGATGATGGGCCACGCAGCGGCGCTGCCGCTGGGCATCAGGCTGGGGCCTTTTAGCGCGCCTTCCTCGCCGCCGGACACTCCGCAGCCAATGAATAGCAAACCTTTGGATTCGATGTATTGGGTGCGGCGTTCGGTATCGGTGAACAGCGTGTTGCCGCCATCGATGATGACATCGCCTTTATCCAGCAGCGGCAAGAGTTGCTCGATGAGTTGATCGACTGCCGGGCCGGCCTTGACCATCATCATCACTTTGCGCGGTTTGGCGAGATTATTAACAAATTCCTCCAGCGAGTGGCAACCGACGAATTTTTTCCCTGCAGCGCGGCCTTTGATGAAGTTGTCGACGACGGCGGTGGTGCGGTTGAAGACGGCGACGCGATAACCGCGGCTTTCGACATTGAGCGCCAAGTTTTCGCCCATTACGGCCAGACCGATGAGTCCGAAATCGCAATTTGCCATTTGTCATTCGTCCTTTGTCGTGGGGTACGAACCGCACCGCATGGTGAATCTATCCGGGAATTACTTCCGTTCCCAGGGAGGGTGGTCGGGAAGATAGGAATCGAACTCGGCCAATAGCTGTTGCTGATATTCGCCAGCGAAGGCGCCGTTCAGAAAGCGGTTGATGCCTTCGTCGTGGAAGCGCTTCCAACTGACTTCTTCCGCCCCGGGATTGATCGGGAAAAACAAGGCTTGGTTGGCTTTAGCTGCGTTGTAATCGCCTAGGGCGTCGCCGATCATTAGCGTGTGATTGGGCTGATAGTATTTGGCCACCGCCAACAGTTCTTTCTTGGTGCCTAGTTCCTGGCCACAGATGGCCACGACGTATTTCGCGAGGTCGTGCTCTTTCCATTCGCGTTTGAGTGCTTCAGTCGGCGTGGCCGAAACGACCAAGAGATCGGCTTTGGTTTTTAGTTTTTCCAGACTTTCGCGCAGAAAAGGAAACGGCGGGACCCAGCGGACGATTTTTTCGACCGTTTCGTTGACTTCTTTGCTCCAGGCCAAGGCCTGTTTTAGATCAGGGTGGCCGGCTTCCGCAGCTTTGACCAGCGCGGGATTAGCGAGCTTGGTTTCGACCTTGATCCACTCGACAAGGCCTTGCGGAGTGGTGATTTTGACACCGCGGGCTTGAACCTCGGGACGCTTTTGCAGCCACCCCAAGGTTTCGATGAGCGCGGGGAAGCGATTGATGCCGCGGCTCTTGGAATACAGATTGACGAACTCCGCCGCCTCCCGGGCGTACTTGCTGACGCCTTGCAGCCCGTAGTGGTTGATGATTTGCGGAATGAAGCATTCTTTGTGCTTCAGTTCCATGGTGTCGAAGGCGCAGCCGTCGCTGTCGATGCCGACGAGAAATTCGTGTTTTGGTTGGAAATCGATCATGAACAATTAGGAGTGAGGATCGTTTGCATTATTTTTTACGGTCCGCTTGCGGAATGTATTTTGCCAGTTTTTGAGCGGCGTAAATGGGTTTGAATTTTGTCAGCCGTTGTCGGCCGTTGTGCATTGGAAGTTTGATCATTTCGTCGCCGATGAGCGGACGCGCGTATTGAATAAAATCGTCGGTGACGTCGTAGCCATTGTTGGCGATCCACTGTTTTGGGAAGGTGCGATCGGCGGCGGCGACTTTTTCGAGCGGCACTTTGTCGTAACAGGCACGATATTGGGCGTCGGAGTCGCGGAGAATGGTGGCCATGTATCCGCCTTCGCCGGCTGCCGCCAACTGGGCGGCTTTTTTGCCGCATTGGTAGGCTTCGTCCAGATCGACGCTTGACGCATAGGCCATGCAGTGGCGCTGGTCGGTGCCGGGG
>DASXPQ010000196.1:0-7769 GCA_036493575.1 Pirellulales bacterium | reverse complement strand
CGTTGTGCGATCCTCGGCCGGAATCGCAAAAACTGGCAGAGGCTAGAAAATTTGATCCTTACCCAGATCCGACGATTGCGGGTGATATGCGAGGAGCGCGCCCGCGTGAATTTATGGATCCCCGCGCCGATCCGGACCTGCTTGCCAAGCAGCAAATGATGATCCCCAACACTTCGGTTGCTGTGCCTGTTGGCAGCCTGCCGGCACCTCCTGGGGTCTACATTCCGCCGACCTACACGAGTCCGCCAGGGACGGTTATTTATCCTGCGCCAGCGCCCGGCCTGGCTTCTCCAATGACATCGGCGACGCCGGCCAGTTATTCGGCAAGTGGAGTTGCATACTTGCCAGGTGGAACCGCGTATTCGGCGGGCGCGGGGGCGTACTCTGCGCCGGCGACAACGTCCTATGTTGGAACGACGGCTACTGCAACCAGCACCAATACGGCGGCAACACCGGTGGCGTACGGCAAGGCACTAGCCTCGCCGTAAAACAGCGCTTGGGTTGTGTTGGTAAGAATTCAGAAAATAATCAGATGGCCGCTAACTGCCGACGACGTCGGATTGCCACGCCGGCCAGGCTGACTGCGCCAAAGAGCCCAAGGACCAAGGTCGACGGCTCGGGAACTTGCAGGAACACTCCGCCGCTCTTCAGACCGCTGATCAAGTACATCAAGTCGCCGTTATTGACCGAGCCATTGGTGTCAACGTCGAGAATGAAGCTGATGTCTTTGCTCGTGAACGCGGAGTGCAAGCCAGCATAAGAGCTCGGGTTCGTCAGGGCCAATTCAATGGCGCCGATGTCGGCGGCATTCACGTGACCATCCTGGTTGATATCGCCGACGACGGGCACGATTTCATTGGCGGTAAACAGGCCATTGGTGACGCCGAGCGTCGGAGCAAACTGCGCCCCTTGATGGAAGTGGTCGAACTGGATCTGCGACAATTGCGTGGCGGTTAAGCCGGCTGCCGGAAATACAACATGGTTATCAGAGCCCGCGCTGTGATTGTAGTTCCATCCTGCGATGGTCAATACGCCGGTGGCTGACCAAGCTGGATTAACTGCGGTGGAATCCCCAACCGTCAGGGTTTTCGTGCCGCCGCCCAAGTCTATCGTGCCGCCATTGGATTGCACGTTCAAACTCAGCAACTGTTGAGCGTGGCCGTTCAATTTGAACGTGCCGGTGGTGCCTGCAAAGAATGAATCGCCGATGGTCAGTTTCGATCCTGTGTTAATGGCATTGTCAGGACCCGTAGGATCAATCTGCAGGGTACCACCTTGGCCGACGATTGGATTGACCGCACTATTGGTGAAAGCACTTTTCAAGTTCACAGTGGCTTGATCGACAATCAAGCCTGCGTCGAGGTTCAGCGTTCCCGACAAATTCAGGGTGCCCGTACCTGAGAGAATTACATTGGAGATCGTCGTGACAGTACCAGCCAATTCGGTTGGATTCCAACCACCGCTAAAGGTGGTGTTGTTCCACACGTTAATACGAGTAGGTGATACGATCCCTTGGTGCGCGAAAACTGCACCTGAAACCTCGATGTCCGAGCCCGGGGTAGTTTGAGTACCAAAATTAGCCGCCGTTGACGTCGAACCGTCCGCGGAGATTGAAACGTCCTGAGCAATCGCGTTTGCGCCGGTCAAAGCGGTGGTAGCCTGAATCGCACCACCGGCGAAAAACGTCTGCACGCCACCGCCGGAGACCCCTAAGCCGTCTTTATTGTGCAGCAGCAAAGTCGGACCGCCGCTGCCAGAAATACCTAACTGTAATGAATTAATCAGCCCTATGGCGGAACCGGTGATATCCACGGTGCCAGTACCTGAAATGCGAGGTTTGGCAAGATCGGAAATGGTGCCATTAATCAACAGTGAAGCGCCATTGTTAACGACGATGTCTTTGCTTTGTCCCTGAAAATCGACATTGCCGTTCACGGTCGCGGTTCCGCTGGTGTTGTTAGCCGTGATGCCAGTAAACCCTGGTGAGCCGCCGCCCCAAGTAATGGTGCCGGAACCGCCGTTCACAGTCAGGGTGCCGGAGGAACTAAAGGTAACCCCGGTTGAATACTTAGTGCCGGCATTGGTCAAATTGACGGTGCCAGTATTTGTCAAGGTAATGTTGGCGCCGTCGCTGCCGTCGCCGGCGGTGTAGGTCTGTCCGGCAATGGTAATTGAATTGCCGGAGCCGACATTCAAACTGCCGGTACCCAACACATTTCGTCCGGCGCCCAGCGCCAAATCGCCGCTCTTGGTGCTCTTCAGCGTGCCGCCGTTGAGCGTAATTGTATTGCTGGTGGAACCGAACTCACCGGTGTCTCCGATCGAGAGCGTTCCGCCGCTAATAGTCGCACCGCCGGAGAAATCGTTACTGGTGTTCGTCAATACCAACGTGCCGGCGCCCTGTTTGTTCAAACCGTTGCCGCCGGTCATTTTCGAGGAAATGGTAGTAGTGCTGGAACTGCTCGACACGACAATCGAGTTGTTCGAGGATCCCATAGCCAACGGATCGCCTTGGAGCGTGTAACCTGTGCTATCGAACTGCATGCCGTTGACCGTGATGGCGCTACCACCGTTAGAAACAGTCACAACAGGATTACTGGCGGTGCCGCCAAACAAAACTAACTTTGAAGAGTTGAAAGTTGTCGCCGAGCCGCCCGCGGCAGTGGGACTAAACAGATTGCCGCCGGTCGTCCAGGTTCCCGAGCCGCCAATGGCGGCGCCGGAGGGATCCCAGAATTGAGTGGTCGAAAGGTTTAGAAATGTGCCGCTGACTGCCAAGTCGGAGGCCGTCGAATTCGCTACGTCGAATACATACCATGTCCCGGCTGTGCTGGTACCGCCAACGAGCACTTCGCGGAAAGTCACGGTTGTGCCCGCTGCCACACCTTGTAAAGCAGCGACGCCACTTAGGTCGATCGTGGGAAGTGTCGCCCCGCTGCTGGTGTTATTGGTGAAACTCAAGGTGGTTATATCGAAATAGTTGGTGCCATCCAACGAATACTGTAAATAGCCGGTAGCGGGACCGGTGGCACTGTGGCGATAGCTTTGATCAATGCTAGCGATGTTGGCGTTGTATCCGGTATCGATCGTGAGACCATAAGTGATGTAGTAGCCGTTGGTGATGGCGTGCGCTTCAGTGTCGTCGTTTGCCGTGACCCAGCCGTTGCCGCCCCATGCTCTGCCGGCACCAGTTCCAGTCGTTGCCATTCCGCTGCCACGCGTCAGGCCTATGGTGGACGAAAGGCCAGATCCGACTGCGCTCGAAGTTGCCGTATACGGACTAGGCCCGAAATTGTTCGTTCCACCAGAAAGAGGGTTGGTATCCCAGCCCACAAACACGTCGGCTTGCGCGGTGGTAATGCCGTAAAGGATGACAAACGAGATGCCAATAGCGAGTAATGGTTTCTTCATAGTAGATGTACTCCAACAGTCTTTCAGGAATGCGTTCGGGTGTTTTTTGTATTGGGGCGTAAAAGCAATATTGAGAGAGAGGAACGTCGATTCACCGAGCCGTCAGAATCCTGGAAAGCTATTTCACCCCCCGGCGTAGAACGGGAAAGTGAGTCGCTGTTCCAACTCGCTAATTTAGGGGGCTCATGAAGCAACCCTGAAGCGAGTTCAATCCAATGGACGGCACAATCAATCCAATGATGTCGATACGGGCAATGCTCTCCGGTAGGAACGCAGTCCCTCATTCCCCTGGGAAAACGATCCAGTTATACTCGCCGATTATTGTCATAAAATGTGGCGACAGCAAGTAGTTTGTTAGGATTTTGCCGGATTTGTGTGGTTCGTTGAGCGAGTTCACCCCAAAGGTGGCAAGCGGAATATTTTCATACCCCTCCAAAGTACTGCCGCGTGACTGTACGGATTGGCTCTTCAGATGCAAAGCAAGATGAAACAACAGCGGCCCAACCGTCGGAAACGATCTCGGGACGGCGCGGCGCACAACAAAAAAGCGCGCCGATTGAGTGCGAATGGTTCGCGCGTCGAACGCGCACGTCATAACGATGCGAGTGCCGTGAAAGATATCGAGGGTGTGCGCCTGCAAAAAGTTTTGGCCGCGGCCGGCGTCGGCAGTCGACGGCATTGCGAAGAGTTGATTCAACAAGGGCGCGTCGACGTCGACGGGAAAACTGTTAGCGAATTAGGCACGCGAGTAGACCCGCTGCGGCAAAAGATTCGCGTCGACGGCGAACCCGTGCGACAACCAAAGCGCAAACTTTATTATTTAATTAACAAGCCTTCGGGAATTCTGTCGACCAGCCACGATCCAGCGGGGCGGATGCGAGTCATTGATTTGGCTCCGAGTCAGCAACGACTGTTCACGATTGGGCGGCTCGACAAATCGAGCTCGGGTTTGATTCTGGTCACGAACGACGGCGTGCTGACCGATTTGCTAACTCATCCGCGCTATGGCGTCGAGAAAACTTACCTGGCACAAGTGGTCGGCGTTCCAAGTCCGGAAGCGCTGGCCAAGCTGCAACGCGGGGTGCATTTGGCCGAGGGGTTCGCTCATGCCAAGCGAGCGATGGTGCGCCGCACCCACCGCCAAAGCACGCTGTTGGAGATTGTGCTGGATGAAGGCCGAAATCGTGAAGTTCGCCGCCTATTGGCTCGGATTGGCCACAAAGTGCTGGCACTGCGGCGAATTGCCATCGGGCCGTTACGGTTGGGGAATTTGCAGCCGGGGGAAAGTCGTCCGCTGGGGAAAGATGAAGTGGAAGAACTCTATCAGGATGCGCGTACACGCCGCAAGAAATCGGGCCAAACCCACGATAAGCCAGGCAAACTCAAAGCATTAGCACCCGGCAAAAAACGATCTCAAGACCGTACGGAGAATGATTCGGGAGTGCAGCCGATCATCGATCACTCTTTGCCGCTGGAGCTGTCCGAGGGCGAGGCCATGATCGATGCTGATTTTATGCTCGCTGAGAATTTCGAATTGCCAGCTTCTGAACGCGAACAAGATACTGCGCCGGTCGATCTTAGCCCATTGACACGTGATTCGCGCCGTCGACAAACGCGGCCAACGATTATTGGCGCCAAGGAAAACCGTGCGGGCGGAAAGCAAGATCAACCGAAGCACCGTCGTTCTGCACGGCGACCGAATCAGAAGCGTCACCGCAAGCGCGGCGACAAATCCTAACTACATTGTCTCAGCAGATCATCCGACAATAGACACTCGACTTTAGAAATCACGGCACTGCCCCGCCAATGTCCAACCCCTTGCATGCATCGTTCTACGCCGATGGCGCAACATGGACGAGTGCGGCAATTGTGGAAAACGTGTCGGTGGCCCGCGACACCTATCGGATACGCTTCGAATGCGCTGCGATTGCCGCGCGCATCACGCCGGGTCAATTCATGATGTTGCGATTGGCCGGCTGCGACGATCCGCTGCTGGGCAGGCCCTTGGCACTGTACGACACCGTATTGAGTGGAGCCGGCGAACCAAGCTTTTTGGATGTGGTTTATCTCGTTGCCGGAAAATTCACGCGCCGACTGGCGAATTGCAGGCCGGGTCAGCGACTGGAGGTTTGGGGGCCTTTGGGCAACGGCTTTCCATCGCAAACAGCTGGCCATTTAATTATGGTTGCCGGCGGCATTGGTCAAACTCCGTTTCTGGCGTTGGCCGCCGAACACCTGGGACGCAAACGTTATGGCAATCCGCCGCGCGCCGTGCCGCAGCCGAAACGAATTACATTGTGCTACGGGGCCCGCAGCGGCGAATTTTTTGCAGGGGTGGATGACTTCCAGAAGATGGGGATCGACGTTCGCCTAAGCACTGACGACGGAACCGCCGGCCATCACGGATTTGTTACAGAGGTACTTCGTCAGGTGTTCAACGATTTGTCGACGAGCGAATTAAGCGGAACAACGATCGTCTGCTGCGGACCGGAGCCGATGATGGCCGCCGTAGCGGAAATCGCCTGCCAGCACCATGTGCCATGCCAGGTTTCCTTGGAAACACCCATGGCCTGCGGTATCGGCATTTGCTTCACGTGCGTGGCGAAAGTGCGCCAAGCTGACGGCGGTTGGGATTACAAGCGCACCTGCGTTGAAGGGCCGGTGTTCGCGGCCGAGCAAATTGTGTGGTGAGGGGCACCGAGGCCGAGCCAACCACCGCAGCCTTACTTCTTCTTCACGGCCTTTAGATGGGCCGACAAGCGCGATTTTAGCCGGGCTGCGCGGTTAGGATGAATGATTCGCTTCGCGGCGGCACGGTCGAGCTTGGAGACGGCCAAGCGAAATTCTTCCTCGGCCTCTTTCATTTTTCCGGCGGCGGCCATTTCATGCACGTCGCGGATTTCGGTCTTGAGTTCGCTTTTGACCGAGCGGTTGCGCGTGCGGCGCTTGAGATTTTGACGATGACGTTTACGAGCACTGGCAATGTTGGGCATAGGAGCTGGGTGTCTAAGTTTCTGGATGTCTGGTTTGGGAATTAATGTTGAACGCTACTGGCGAGTAATACCCAGGCTACCAGACACTAAAGACACCTAGACACTCGCGCAGCGGATCATCCTTTATTGCGTAACTGGGCGATTTTGTCCAGCCATTGCGAGACGTCTCCGTACCCAAAATCCAGGGCTGCCAGCTGCGTGAAATATTTTTCCGCATCGTCCAATTCCTCTTGGTTCATTCCATTTTTGTCCGTTTCGGCCAACCCAAACGACAACTTCGCAGCCCGATACAGCGCCATTTTGCGAGTTTCCACGTCTCGTTCCGGAATAGCCTCCACGGCTTGCACGTAATGCTGTTTCGCCAGTTTGAACTGCCTGATCTGCTGAAAACAGACACCTAAATCTAGTAGGACCTGCCCTCGATGCTTGGGGTCGTTCCGCGCATCCTGGAGCACTTTGATGGCTTCCGAGTAATTCCCCGATCTCTTCAGGCGCTCGCCCAACTCAAATTTCCAGTGCGTATTGGTCGGATAGCGGTCGACGCGCTTCCGGTACACTTCTAATTCCTGCCGAATAAGCTCGATTCCCATTTGCTGGGCTTGCTGTTGGGCTTCCGGAGTCTTCTTTTCGGCGGCCAGCCGCTCGGCAATCAGGGTCTGCTGCCGGGCGTGCCGGAGTTGGATATCTTCCAACTGCTCGCGAACTCGCAGATCACCTCCGGTCGCTTCCAGGCCGCGCGCCAGCACACTTTCCGCTTGGGTCCATTTTTCTGCTTTAACATGCAGCTCAGCCAATTCTTGATAGAGGAGCAACTCGCCCGGATTAGCAGCAATTTTTTCTTCCAGTTCCTCAGCGTGGTCACGTTTGTTCGGTTTGAAATTTGCCGAAGAGGCACGAAACGAGTGGTCCGTACTGGCCGGTCGGTTGGCGTCTTCTTGTTTCGACTTATCATGCGTGGTGCGCACGGTCATGTCGACTTGCAGTCTGGATATCGCCTTATGCGCTTCCTGCGCTTCTTCGCTGGCCGGCAGGGTCAAGGCTTGCGCCTTCATCCAGCAGGCGACCGCTTCGTCGTATTGCCCAACCTTTTCCAGCGCCAATCCGCATTCGCGCTGAATTTCAAAGTTTTTTGGATCGACCATTTGGGCCGATTTCAGATACACCAGTTCGCACTCGACAAAACCTTTTTCGGAACAGGCCTTCGCCATGTGCAGCAGTGCCGCGGTGTCGAACGGATTGACCTTCAAGATTTCCATTCCCGCGCGAATCATTCCGAGCCAATCTTTTTTGCGATTGGCGTTCAGCATGCTGGTTTTGGAACCCGCGGTGGAACTTGCCGTGCGCAAGCTCGACAGTAGGCCTCCC
>DASXPQ010000195.1:0-2986 GCA_036493575.1 Pirellulales bacterium | reverse complement strand
CAAGTGGGGCAACAACGAAGCTAGCCAGGGATCAGTCAACATGTCGCTGGTCGATAAGCAGTTGAACTACGCTCAGTTAAACAATCCACTGGCTATCGTGCCCGGCTCCAGCCCTTCGACGACGTGGAATAAGGTGCCCATGGATGCGCGCATGCACAATCTTATTTGGGGGAGCGGAGCGACGGGGGGCAACCAGCAGCCTGGTTGGGTTAATAGCTTAATTAGTTCAGCTGCCGGCGGAAACGCTACCGCTAAGACAAATCTGTACAATGCCATAGTCAATCGCATTAATTATTACGTGGGGACGAACGGCAATCGGTCGCAAAAGTATTCGGAAATCGACGTGCTTAACGAGGCATTGAACAACCCTTCGTATTGGAATATTTTTAATCCCACGACTAGTGCTCCCGGTAGCGTTACTGTGGCTACGATCTACAAGAACGTGCTCGATGCGCTGGCGGCCACTGGCTCGAACGCCAGAACATATCTGAACGAATACAATGTGTTACAGTTCTCGCCCAGCACTATCAGCTCCAGTGGGGTTGAATCTGGTTCTGACGCCTACGCCAATTGGTATAGGAACGAGGTTGAGGCGGTCAATAACCGGGGCCACACCGACTTCGGCGAAAACGTGGTGACCGGCATCGGTATGCAAATGTATGCCAGCACTACGACACTGCCCAGCCCGGCCACAATGGAAAAGGCGCTGCAAAATCTGTCGGTGGAAGGACTGCCACTCACCATGGCGGAATTTGGATTGGCCAGCGGCACTACCAAGGCGCAAAGCCAGGCTCAGGGTCCAGGGATTTTGGACAATGCTCTGCGCATGATTTACGGCACGCCGAACGCCACAACATTTATGATTTGGGGCTGGTGGGACGTAACGGGTTCGTCGAGCGGTTATCCGGTTGCGGCCATGCTCGACAACACTTCCGGCACCGGCAATAACACCGTGGTGACGCCGATCGGACTAAAATGGGAGCAGCTGATGGCCTTATGGAGTACGCATACCACAGTAACGCCAGATGCCGATGGCAATCTTAGCTTCACCGGCTATTACGGCACCTATAATCTATCGGTAGGCAATACTGTTTACGCCGTGGTCGATCATGAAAAGGGGGCCGCACCTGTCCTGTGGGTAAAAGGCGATTACAACATGAACGGAGAACTGGATAACGCCGACTTGCAGGCAATGCTCCAGGCGCTGAAAAGCTTAAGCACTTTTCAAACTAGTATGGCGAGCACCGAGTTCCATGCTCTCTTCGATGTGAATGACGACGGGGTGGTCAACGCTGCCGATGTCTCAGCAATCGAAAGCCTGTTGGCCAGCGGTATCCAGGCCGGCAATGGCATTTTTGGCGGCGGCGGCTCTCTGTCTTCCGTTCCGGAACCGGCCCGCGCAGTTTTCGCGGCGATTTGTTTCGGGCTGCGGTGGTGTGCGGTAGGCCATCGACGGCGCTCTGTGTAACGGCTATCGGCTGGACCCTTTTTTGACCGTGATGCGGGCCGAATTCGTTGGCACCACATCTCTGTACGCGGTCAGGCTGGCGAAGTACCCTGAGTAGTTTGGGAAACTGTCGACTTTGCCTTCTGGGGTAAGCTGTGGATATTGAGCATCGGACCAGCGGCGAAACAACTGCTGTGCTCCCGGCCAACGGTTACGACGGTCGGGAGCGTGGGGGCGAATTTATCCGCATTCGCGGTGCGCGGGTTCACAATCTGCAAAACATCGACGTCGATATTCCGCGTGATCAACTGGTGGTTGTTACCGGGGTTAGCGGGTCGGGCAAAAGTTCTTTGGCTTTGGATACGATTTTTGCCGAAGGGCAGCGGCAATACATTGAAAGCTTGTCGGTTTACGCTCGGCAGTTTTTGCATCAAATGGAGCGGACGGATGCCGATTTGATCGAAGGCCTGCAGCCGACGATTGCCATCGATCAGCGTGCCGGCAGCGCCAATCCGCGTAGCACCGTGGCCACGGTGACAGAGATTTACGATTATCTGCGGCTATTGATGTCGCGATTGGGTACGGCCTATTGCTACCAGTGTGGCACGCCAATCCGGCAGCAATCGGCAGAGGAAATTCAAACGGAATTGATGCAATTGCCCGCCGGAACCAAAGTGATGATCTTGGCGCCGATGGTGCGTGGGCGGAAGGGCGCCCACAAGGACGTGTTTGAGGCGATCCGCAAAGCGGGCTTTCAGCGGGGGCGGGTCGATGGTGAAGTGCTGGACGTGGGAGGCGAGCCACCGGAACTGGCGCCGCGAAAAAATCACACGATTGAAGCGGTGGTCGATCGGATTGTGATTCGCGAGGGGATTGAAGATCGGTTGGCCGAGTCGCTCAATTTGGCCATCATGCATGGAGAAGGCGCAGTGCTGGCGGCGTATCAGGTTCGCGATCCGGACGTGGCCGGAGCGGGCCAGTGGCACGATCGAGTGTTCAGCACTTTATACGCCTGCCCCAACTGCAAAATCAATTACGAAGAATTGGAGCCGCGTACCTTCAGTTTTAACAGTCCGTATGGGGCTTGTCCGGTATGCGAAGGGTTGGGAACGCGAGAGGAATTTGATCCGGAATTGGTTTTGGGAGATGAGCAGCTCTCGCTGGAAGATGGTTTGGTGCTGCCGTGGAAAATTGATACGCCCGCGCAGGCGAAAGAGCATCGGGCGGAGTTGGCGGATTTTCTGGCGGTCAATCATTTGACGTGGGATACCCCGTATGCGGAGTGGAAGCCGGCAGTGCGGGAAAAGTTCTTGCGTGGCAATGGGAATGGTGGTGCCTACGGCGGGCGGCAATTTCTCGGCCTGTTAACACTGCTAGAAAAGGAATTCGCCACCGCGACGAAAGTCGCCGATCAGGAACGGCTGGCGACATTTCGCGGGCAAGTGGTTTGTCAGGCGTGTGGCGGCGCGCGACTACGGCCGGAAGCACGGAATGTGCGGATTGGCGACAAAGCGATTCATGAGATTACCGCGCTGACCG
>DASXPQ010000194.1:0-8267 GCA_036493575.1 Pirellulales bacterium | reverse complement strand
TTTACGGCGACGTTGGCTGTGGTGACATCGCGGGACTGGCGCGAAAACAATCGGATTGTGAATACTAATGCGGGCCGGCTGCTCCGCAGGCTGGCGGTGATCACGCCGGTATTGGCGTACGCGCAACTTGCGTTGGGCGCTCATCTGCGGCATTTTGCGCCGGACGGATCGCCGCTGGCGTTTCAATCGCTCGTGATGTGGCATCTTACGGTGGGCTTAATCCTGGCGGCGTGGGTTGTTGGCACGGCGATTGTGTTTTGGCGAAAGGCGCCGGGTGCTTGGTCATTGCTTATTTCGTCGACACT
This sequence comes from Pirellulales bacterium, assembly GCA_036493575.1. Classification (GTDB taxonomy): domain Bacteria; phylum Planctomycetota; class Planctomycetia; order Pirellulales; family JADZDJ01; genus DATJYL01. Next base: position 7,962 of record DASXPQ010000194.1, on the reverse strand, counting down.
GCTGGTCGCGCTGGTCGGTGTGCAGTTGGCGCTGGGCGGAGCCACTTGGATTGTGAAATATGGTTGGCCGGCGTTTTTGGCGAACTCGACAAGTGCTTCGACGTTTACAGTGGAAGCGCGGAGTTGGTGGCAAGCACAAATCACAACTGCTCATGTAGCAACGGGCTCGCTTATTTTGGCGGTTTCCACCGCGTTGGCGGTGTTCACTTGTCTGATGGTGAACGTGCCAGTGGCACTCCGCTGGCAGCAACAGGTTGCGCCGCAGGTTCAAGCGAATTCGCTGATGGAGGCGGCGGTATGAGCTTCACCACTTCCACCGCTGTTTACACTTCCCGGCGCGAAATGATTTTTGCGCGGATGGCCACGTATCTGGAGCTTAGCAAGCCGCGGATTGGGTCGTTGGTGCTGGTGGTGGTGGCGGTTTCGGCGTTTTGTGGGCACTGGGGGCCGCCGCAATCGTGGATTTGGTTTCATACGCTGCTGGGAACGGCATTGATTGCGGCCAGCGCGAGCGCGTTTAATCAATTGATCGAACAAACTACTGACGCGCGGATGCAGCGCACGGCCAATCGTCCGCTTCCGTCCGGGCGTATTCACAATTTACAAGCCGTTACGTTCGGCGCCGCGACATTGAGTTTGGGGTTTGTTGACTTGGCGCTGTTTGTAAATTTGCTGACGGCGCTGTTGGGAGGACTGACTTGGGTGGCGTATGTCGTGTTGTATACGCCGTTGAAATCGAAGACGGCGGCCAACACAGCGGTGGGCGCGGTGGCCGGGGCGCTGCCGGTGCTGATTGGTTGGGCGGCGGTGGGGGCCTCGTTTTCATTTACGGGCGGGCCGTTGCCAGATGGAATGTATGTGGCGGCTCTGTTTTTGATTGTTTACCTGTGGCAGTTCCCGCACTTCATGGCGATTGCTTGGATTTATCGTCAGCAGTATGCGGCGGCAGGCTTACAAATGTTAACCGTTGTCGACCCCACTGGGCGGCGCGCCGGTGCGCAGGCGGTGTTGGGGGCGCTGGCGTTGTTGCCGGTCAGTTTGTTGCCGGCCTTGCAAATGCCCAGCCCGGTTTACCGTGGCGGCGCCATTGCCTTGGGGCTGGCCTATTTGTCGGCCGCTGCGCTGTTTTGCTGGCGGCGTGACGAGCGATCCGCACGAATATTATTGCAAACTTCGCTGGTGTATTTGCCCGCGCTGTTGGTGCTGCTGGTTTTGTCGCCGTGGATGTAACCGCTAAGCGTTAGAAAAAAATAAGATCACTTATCACCTATCAAAGTAAACTGCATGGCCACAGCCGCTCAGCCGCACGAACCCGCGCATCACATCAAATTGGAATACCAGCCAGGTTTGCCGATTCCGCTGGGCAAAACCATCGTTTGGTTGTTTCTGTCGACGGAGATTATGTTCTTCGCCGGGCTGATCGGCACATATGTGGTGTTGCGGTTTGGCGCGCCCACGTGGCCGCAAACGCATGAAGTGCATTTGAGCGAGCCGATTGGCGCATTCAATACCTTCGTGCTGATTTGCTCCAGCGTAACCATCGTGCTGGCTTTGGAAGCCGCTCGGGCCAACAAAGCCGGTGCGGCCAAGTTGTGCATGCTGATCACGTTTGTGCTGGGCTGCTTGTTTTTGGGCGTGAAAGGTTACGAATACAAAGCGAAGTTTGCCCACGGGTTGTATCCGTGGAGCCCACACAGCCAAATTTACGAAAAGGTGAACTTGGAATATGGGTCGGCCGTGCGGGGCAGATTGAAGACATTAACGACTGAGTACGGCGATCAATCGAAGGGGCAGTTTGAGCGGCTGAGCGAGGATCAACAAAAACAAATCGGCGAGTTGGAAAAACAGCCATGGTCGCCGGAAGTGCAGGCGAGCTATGCGGCTGTTTCGCCGCGGCTGGCCGAATTGAAATCGCGGATTCAAACCTGTAACGATTTGACCGTGCAATTGAAACTAGAAGATCCGAACGTCGACCTGGTGCAAGTGACCAACAAAATATATCCGCCGCCTGACGAAAGCGCCTCCGGCCTGCCGTGGGCGAATGAAGGGACTGAAGGATTAAACGAACAGTATCCGTGGATCAAGCTGCCATTTGTGGTACCGGGCGGCAACATGTGGGCGAGCACGTACTTTTTGCTCACGGGTTTCCATGCGTTGCACGTGCTTGTAGGATTGATTGTGTTCCTGATTCTGATGACGATGGAATTGAACGCCACCCGGGCGGGCATGCTGGAAAACACTGGGCTGTATTGGCACTTTGTCGATCTGGTTTGGATTTTCCTGTTCCCACTGCTGTATTTGTTTTGAGGATGTGGTCTGGTTTGGTGGTCTAGTGTCTGGTGTCCATTTTTGGAGCTTTCGCAATGTCGGAACATTCGCCATCATCGCACGGACCTGTTGTTGAATCCCACGATGGTTCTCTGGGCTATCCTATGAGCGGCCATGGCGCACCGTCCGGACATGACATGCACAATACGGGGATTGCCAAATACATTTACGTGTTCATTGCGCTATGTCTGCTGACCTCGCTTTCGTTTTTGACGTATTCCAACTGGTGGCGGGCGAATTTTTCGGAAGCTGAGAGCCGAATGTTGATGATGGCCGTCTCCTGCACCAAGGCGCTGTTGGTGATTTTGTGCTTCATGCACATTTGGTGGGAAGCCAATTGGAAATTTGTGCTGACCATTCCGGCGATGCTGATGTCGATTTTTTTGATTTTGATGTTGATACCCGACGTTGGCATGCGGTCGCATCACGCTTCTGAGGAACGGAAGTTCAACATGGCCGAGCCCAAAGCCGCAGAACCGAAACTGCCCGCCGCGGAGCATCCTGCGGCGGCGCCTGCTTCATGAGTAACTCGCCTGCCATTCGCGTTCGCGGCGTCAACCACTGGTATGGCCAGCGGCAAGCACTGGCAGAAGTATCGCTGGAAATTGAGCCGGGCGAAACTTTTGTATTCTTAGGCCCAAACGGCGGCGGCAAATCGACATTGTTTCGGTTGCTTTCCACGCTGCTGCCGCTGGAGCATGGAGAAGCGGAGGTTCTAGGATTCAATTTGCGGCGGCAGATCGGCGAAATTCGAGCCCGCATCGGCGTGGTGTTTCAATCGCCCAGCATCGATCGAAAATTGACCGTCGGCGAGAATCTGATGCATCAGGGGCATCTGTATGGAATAAGCGGTGGAGAACTGCAACGCCGAAGTGAAACGTTGCTGGAGCGATTTAAACTTACGGATCGGGTGCGCGATCGGGTGGAAACACTCTCGGGCGGGCTGCGGCGGCGAGTTGAATTGGCCAAAGGCTTGCTGCATCATCCGCGATTATTGCTCTTGGATGAGCCGAGCACAGGACTCGATCCGGCTGCGCGGAACGACGTGTGGGACTACCTGCGTCAACTTCGCGAGCAAGACGGTGTGACCGTTGTACTGACCACGCATCTGTTGGAAGAAGCTGACAAAGCGGACCGGATTGCTATTTTGGATCGGGGTAAACTTGTGGCGCTCGATACGCCTGATGCGCTGCGATCCACTGTGGGCGGTGATGCGATTACCATTCAGACGGCCGCGCCGGAGCTGGTGGCGGCTGGAATTCGCGACCGGTTCGGTTGCACGGCCGGCGTGATGGAAGGGAACGTGCGGTTGGAAATGCCTGACGGGCATCAGTGGATTGCCCGATTGGTCGAAGCGTTTCCCGGACAAATCAGTGCGATTACCTTGGGCAAGCCGACGCTGGAAGATGTGTTTATCGACCGGACCGGACACCGAATGGAAGCGGTGGAAGAAGAAGAGCCGCCGAAGAAAAAGAAGCGGCGTCATTAGAATTCGTGTCCTGGAAAATTGCACCAAACAAAGCATCATCGATAAACTTCGCTGACAAAACACAAATGAGTACTGCCTCTCCACCACTGAGTACGCTAGATGCCGGCCGCGAAATGCAGTCTGGAGCGACGGTAGTCCGGCCGCGCCCATGGCTGGCCGCTTGGACGCTGTGCCGCCGGGAATGGGTGCGTTTCATCAGGCAAGGCAATCGAGTGTTTGCCGCGCTGGGGCAGCCGATCATCTTTTGGATTTTGTTGAGCGGCTTGCTGGGAACTTCGTTTCAAATGGGCGGTGCTCATTTGGCAGCACCCAACGCGGCCCCGATTGGCCAGAATGCACCATCGACAGGAGAGAACATTGCGGCGGCAACAAATAATATTGCGGCAGCAACTCCGCCGAGTATTTCCTACGCTCAGTATTTTTTCCCCGGCACGCTGGTGATGATCATTTTGTTCACTGCGATTTTCGCCACGATTTCAGTGATTGAAGATCGCCGGGAGGGATTTTTACAGTCGGTATTGGTGGCACCAGTGCCGCGCTGGTCGGTAGTCACCGGAAAAGTGTTGGGGGGCGCGCTGATTGCGCTGGCTCATGCCGCGGTGTTTCTGCTGCTGTGCTTCACGCTGAACGTGCCAATCACGTTGTTGACCGTGCCGGCGGTGCTGGTGCTGTTGTTTGTGATTGGCATCGCGCTCACTTCGCTGGGCCTGGCGATTGCATGGCCGATGCAATCGACGCAAGGATTTCACGCCATCATGATGGTGTTTTTGCTGCCAATGTGGCTGTTGTCGGGAGCGTTTGCACCGCCGGGAAATAATTGGATCGGCTGGATTGTTCGAATTAACCCACTCACGTATTGCCTGGCGCTGCTGCGCCGGATTTTATATTGGGGCGCGGACCCAGCGGTTAAAGACGCTGTTTTGGCCGGACTACCGTCCACGTTGGTTTGCACGCTGGTAACTGTCGGGTTTGTGGTCGCCATGTTTGCACTGGCTTGGCGCGTGGCCTCGGTTCGAACGACGGGAGATGCCGTATGAAAAGTAAAGCGCTGGTGTTTTGGGTCACGCTGGCGGTGCTTGGCTCGGCGGCGTACGGCTCCTGGGTTGCGTGGCGGAGCATTTGCGCGGAAGAGCCGCGCCATGTGGCGAAATCCACTTGGCAAATGAACTATCCGCCCGCGCCGCCTGCAGGGCCGCCGATTAAAGATTTCAAACTTGTCGAGCGCAGCGGCCGCGAATTCGATTCCAGTGAACTCAAGGGACATCCGTGGATTGGCAGTTTTTTCTTCGCCAGTTGCCCTGGCCCGTGCTGGCAGCAGAATCAGGCGCTCAAAGGCGTGCTGGATGAATTCAAGGACTCCGATTTGCGGCTGGTGAGCATTACGTGTGACCCGCGCAACGATTCCCCGGAAGTGCTCACCCGTTATGCCGATCGTTTTCCGGCTGATCCGAACCGGTGGCTGTTTTTGACCGGCGATTTGGAATACATCAAGCGCATTGGCCACGATGTTTTCCTGCAGTATGTGCAAGAGGGCCAGCATTTGAACCATGCATTGGTGATCGACCGAAACGGAAAAATACGAGGCAGCTTTGACGTGCTGGATCCGGCCAAAATCACGGAGATGAAGAATCTTGTCCGCCAGGTGCTGGACGAAAAAGCAACACCGGAAGCAATCCCAGCAGATGATGGTAAAGAGCCGCCCGCAACAAGTTGACTTTGCCGGTGGGTAGTGATTTCAAACAACCCGCAACAGTTAGCGATCTCGCGTGATCCATTATCTTCCCACGATCAATGCATCGCTTAACGCCACGGCGACGGTGCTGTTGATTGTGGGCCATCGACTGATCAAACAGCGGCGCGAAGTTGCGCACAAGCGGGTGATGCTATCGGCGTTCGCGGTGTCGATGCTGTTTTTGACGTGCTATTTGATTTATCACGCGCAGGCAGGACATGTGAAATTTGAAGGCCCCGAGCCAATTCGGACTGCTTATCATGCGATGCTGTTTAGCCACGTTTTGCTAGCGGCGACGGTGCCCGTTTTGGCCGGACGGACACTGTACCTGGGCCTGCGCGATCGGCGGGCGACTCATCGCCGCTGGGCCAAGTGGACGTACCCGATTTGGCTGTACGTTTCCATTACGGGGGTGTTGATTTACTTCATGCTGTATCATCTCTACCCGCCCAGCAAAACCGACGATACAATTCAGGTACCGGCAACCGCCGCAACCCGATGATGAAACGAACTGTCATTAAATCTTGTGTGCGTCGTTTGGCGCCTGCGATTTTGGCGCTGGCGGCAATGCTTTCGGCAGCACATTCCGTATCGGCCTGCCCCACTTGCAGCGATGCATTGGCGGCCAACGATCCGGAGCACGACCATATGGTGAAGGGCTACTTCTATAGCATTCTGTTCATGATGGGCGTGCCCTACACGGTATTCATGGGCTTCGCCGGCTATATGTACTGGGAAGTGAAGAAAGCCCGAGCCCGCAATGCGGCTCAAGCTTGTGTGGCGGATGCCGATTCGAAAAAGCCGCTGGCTCCGGCTGCCGTTGCTGAATCGCCAGCCGAAACCGCGCCGTCTGACACCGCCGGAAGTCGCGAACTTGTCGAAGCGTAAGCGGCGAAAGTCGGGCCGCACCGATATGCTGACCTTTTAGAATCGTTGATCCGTGCGCTTGGTCGATTGCGATTCCGCCGCCGGTTCTGGATCGAAATAGATATCAATGCCGATCCAAATGCTCCGGGCATAGCGAAAGAACCACAGTGGGAACAGCACGCAGAATGCCAGCAGCAATCGCATGATCCATTCCTGCGGCAACGCCTCGCTAAAGAACAAGGCGAAGAATCCCATGGTTACGATCAGAGCCGTTAATCCGTAGTTCACAAAGATCGACCCCAACCAGTAACCGGGGCTGCGCTCGAAGCGAAAGCCGCAGCGCTGGCACTGCGGATGCATGCGGAACCAGCCGCGAAATAATTTTCCTTCACCGCAAACAGGGCAGCGCAACCTGACTGCACGCCAAAGCAGCGTGCTGAGCGGTTGCACCACAACGCGACTTGATGGCGTTGCGCCGTCATCAATTTTTTCCGTCCGTGCCATGATGAGGGCTGTCCTGCGGCGTTCTGAATGTGCTAAAAACTATTGATCGTGCGTGTTCAACTTATCGATGTTCCGGCGACGTTTCGCGTTATGGCAAGCTTGGGTCGTTTATTGCAAATTGTGGGTTTGGTGCTGCCGCCACTTTCCATTCTACTGCAATTGCAAGGCGCCGTAACGCTGGGGCAAATGCTGCTGATGTTGGTGGCGGCCGTATCTGCGTTTTGGATTGGCCGAATTCTGGAAGGTTATGCCCGGCGCTGATTCGTTTGTAGATATTGGTTAGTAGGTTTTCATCCTTGTGGTCGGCGACTGTCGCTGACAGAGCCAGCGACAGTAATTGCTTTCGCGATGCCAACACTTTACCCATTACGCTTTGAACCGCTGTTTCGTCGTTACCTGTGGGGTGGACGAAAACTGGGAACGCTGCTGGGAAAAACGATCGGTGAGGGAAATGATTACGCTGAGAGTTGGGAGGTGGTTGATCGTGCTGGCGATCAAAGTCGTGTTGTCGCCGGGCCGCTGGCCGGCAAGACGCTGGGCGAGTTAGTTCGCACGCATGGCGTGGAGTTGTTTGGTCGACACCCGCCAGTGCCGCGATTTCCGCTGCTGCTCAAATTCCTCGATTGTGAGAAGACGTTGTCCGTGCAAGTGCATCCGAACGATGCGATGGCCGCCCGTTTGAAACCGCCCGACTTGGGCAAAACCGAGGCTTGGGTGGTGCTGGCCGCGGAGCCGGGCAGTTTTATTTATGCCGGATTGAAGCGCGGGTTTGATCGGGCTGCCCTGGCGCGCGAAGTGCAGCGCGGCACCTGCGAATTATGTTTGCACCGCATTGAACCGCAAGTGGGTGACTGCGTGTTTCTGCCCGCCGGCGCCGTGCATGCGCTGGGGCCAGGTTTAGTCATTGCGGAAATTCAACAATCCAGTGATGCGACGTTTCGCTTGTTCGATTGGAACCGCGTAGGCTCGGATGGCCAGCCGCGGCCGTTGCATATTGAGCAAGCGCTGGAAGCCATTGATTACGCGCTGGGCCCAGTTAGCG
>DASXPQ010000193.1:0-3704 GCA_036493575.1 Pirellulales bacterium | reverse complement strand
TCGGCGGCACGGACGATCGATAGCGGAAGCAAGATCGCTAGTGCAAGTGCCCATGCGCAGACTGTGAAATGAAATCGCATCGTGCAACGATCTGGTCCGTTAGAGTTCATGCTGCAATGCAAGCGAATTGACCAGTGGGCGCTTGTAGTCGTTCGTCTGGATAAAACTATTGATGCGGGATGACCATGCCGTGGTAGACGGCGAAGGTGTCTTTTAATTTCTTTTCGAAATCGGGTGAGAGTGGGTCTTTGCGGGAGCTGACGACACCACCCAGGCCGCGAGAGATTTCGTGAGCGAGCTCGGTGGAGGCCACTTGGTAGACTTCGTCGAGCTTGATCGTGCCGGCAGCGTAGGCCGGCAATTGATCAAACTTCGCCAATTGTTCGCGGGTCAGCGGCTTGTCACTGACGGCCACGAGGGCGGTCTCTGCGCCTCGGTTAGCATCAACGGTTTGCCAAAGGTTTTCATCATTGCTATCCGGATAAGAAACAGATTTGACCGGACGTTGATGATCCAAATCTTTCTCTTCAGGCCAGAGTCGCGTCGGATTGCCTTCGGTGTCGAACCAAAACAGGTAAACATAGCGTTCCACATCTCCCAAAATGCTCACGTGGATTTGAAATTTGTCGCCTTCATGCAGCACCATCTGCTTGCCGCCCAACGGGCTCCAAACGCCTTTTTGAGTGACACTCTGATAGTCGATCTCCATCTTCGGCGTGCCGACCGGCAGACTAACGGTTTTACCGCCGATTTTTTCAGCGACCATGTTAGCAGCTTCCAGAGCGGAGGCTTTGGTCATTTCGGCGATTTTGGCGGGGGACATGCTTGTGGACGAAGCGTTGACTTCGTGCTTTCGCCAAGGCGACCAAATGAATAAAGCGATCGCCGCGGCGGCTCCCCCAGCCGCCACGGCGTACCACAACCCATTTCGAGATGGCGGAGCACCGGCAGTGGCTCGTCGCAAATCGGCCGCCATGTCGGCGGCGGTGCGATAGCGATCGGCCGGCGATTTGGCCATGGCCTTGAGGCAGATTTCTTCCAAGGCCGGCGGAATTTTATCTTCGATGGTGCGCGGGGGCGCCGGAACGCGATGTTGAATTTGCTGCAGCACTTCGCTGGCACTGCCGGCGGCGGCAAATGGCAAGCGGCGCGTGAGGAACTGATACAACATGACGCCGAGCGAATAAATATCGGTCTGGGGATTGGCCCAATGCGATTGCCCGGCGGCTTGTTCGGGACTCATGTAAGCGACGGTTCCCAGGACGCGACCGGAATCGTCCTTGAAGAATTGATCGTCGAGCTTGGCTAGACCAAAATCGGCAATGTGAGTTTTGCCTTCGGCGTCGATGAGAATGTTGGCTGGCTTGATATCGCGGTGAACGATGCCTTGTTTGTGAGCATGATTCAACGCATCGGCGACTTCGGCAATCCAGCGGGCAGCATCATCGAACGTGTACTTGCCTTCCTCCAGGCGATTTTGCAGTGTCGCGCCCGGAACGAATTCGTAGACAATGAATACACGGCCTTCGGAGGTTTGGCTGGTATCCAGCACGGTGACGATGCCGGAATGCTTGAGGCGAGCGGCGCTTTGGGCCTCGTGCATGAATTCCTTGATGCGGGCTTGCGAACCGGCCGAAGGGCCGTGCGGGACTTTGATGGCGACATCGCGCTTGAGGTCTTCGTCGAAGCAGTGATAGACCAAGCCGAAGCTACCGGAGCCAAGCGTGCGTTTGATGGAATAGCGGCCGATGAACTCTTTTGACTTGGGAGCAGTTGATTTGCTTGCCGGCGCTTTTTCGGTGAGGCGTGAGGCCATGGAATCGCCGACGGTGGCCTGGCCGACTTCCGAAGCTCTGGTGGCCGGTTTGGCCGGAATTGAGCCGCTGACCGCGGCGCTGGAACCGCTAGACGAGGGGCTGAAATCGCTGGTGCCGCCAGCGGAGGTGCTGCTGGCCTGCTTGGAATCGAAGAAGACAGTGCCGGTACGCTGGATGTCGGCTTGATCGGAAGAGCGATGAGTTTCGACGGGCGAGACGTTGAAAGCGACGGTGTTGAGCAGCTGTTCGTCGCTGTGGAGGACGCGGCGCTCGTCAAGACTCGGAAAGCGACTTTGCAATTCCGCGGCGCTGGGGTGTTCGCCATGTTGCGAACGAACAAGATATTCCTGCTGGACGATCTCGGTTAATGAATCGGCGCTGTCGCGAAGTTCGGGGTATTGATTGAGATAATCTTCCACACGGCGGCGGTCGCCGGAGGCCCAGCGGCGTTCCAGATCGACCTTCACCAGCTCGGCAATGGCCGCGCCACGGTAAGCGGGCTCGGCACGGTCGGCGAATTTGCGTAGATCAGGAAAACCATCTCGCGATTCCGATTCGTAAGCGTCGACGCAGTCGGCGACAGCCCACCAGTGGTCCGGCAGCATTTCTTTGAGTGAATCGGCCATGGATGGCTCCTTGGTAGTCTGGTGGTCTAGCGTCTGGTTATGACTGCGGATGTTTGCGGTTGCGGCGGAAGCGATGAGCCCAACCGCCGACGCCGATGCTGCCCATCACGGCTGCTAAGGCGAACAGTTGGCCTGGGGCGCCTTCCATTTCAGCGGCCGCTGGTTGATTTGGGTTGAACTTGTGAGTTTGTTGGTTTGATTTTTGATTTCGGTGCGCCGGTGGAATGCTGACGGGCAGACCGAGCGACATTTGAAGGGCTTTGCTGACGCGGTGGTGGGAATTGTCGGCGGCAAGTTTGCGCGACATGACAATGGCTTGGGGAGCAAAGGCAGCGATTGGAGAAACGGCAACTTGCGCGGCTGTTTCGCGGATCGATTCGGTCGTTTCGTTTTCCGTTGAACCTTGGCCGGCGGCAACATCGGACGGTGCGGTGGCCCGCGGGGCAAACGCCGAAGTTGCGCCGTCGGCCAAGGATTTCACCAGGGGCATCAAAGACGGTTGGACCAGGTCGGTTGGCGACAGGAATTGCGCTAGTTGAGCGACGTCGAAGAGCACCTCCGTGTTGGATGAGTCGAAGGGGCTAAACTCAAAATCTTCCAGTGCCTGATCGGTCGCAAAGGGGGAGGAAGGATGACTGTGCGTGGCGCTTTCGAGCATTCCGTGAATTAACGAAGGAAGTGCTTGCAGCGGGAGGTGCGGGAAGATGAGGGACATGACATCTTCCACGGCGGCGCCGACTTCCTGATCGTCCAAATGCACGCCCAACATTCCACCGAGGCCTTCGACAGCCGAGCCGACCCATTGCTGGCCACTGTTGAGGGCTGAGCCAAGGTCTTCAAAGAATTGCGTGGAGAATGGATGGCCGAATTTGCCATCGCCGCCGGCTGCATCGCTCGTGAAAGTGGAATCGAGGAAACCTTCGACCGAAATTCCCAAGGCCCCGATGAGGGAAACAACGAAACCGAAACCAGTTGTATTGGAACCCAAGAAACCTGTGGCGACGCCAGCGAGTTCGGTTTGACCGGGGATGAACGTTTGTTGAGTTTGGCCGTCGATTGTGTCGCGATTGAAAACGTGGACGGTTTCGTCGCCTTCGTCGAGCGCCAGGAGTTGCAGATCGTTTCCCTGACCGGAAACGGCCAATGCCGCGGGGTGGTCCAGAAAATCACCGCTAAACGTGTTGACCAGCGACAGACCAGCCTGGCTTCCTTCAAAGACTGAGAAGACCCCGTCGCCATTGTTGCCGACGATTAAGTTAGT
>DASXPQ010000192.1:0-4600 GCA_036493575.1 Pirellulales bacterium | reverse complement strand
GTTCATTGGCTTGGCGATGGTGATTTTGGGATTCATGTCCCGCGGCCTCTATGGAGATAAAAAATGAACGGCGCCGAACTGGTTGGGTTACTGGTTAGTGCTGGGCTATTGGTGTATTTGGTCATTGCCTTGTTGAAACCGGAGTGGTTTTCATGACAACCAACGATTGGATTCAAATCTCGCTTTATTTTGGAGTGCTACTGGCACTGACGAAGCCGCTGGGCGCATACATGGCGCGTGTCTTCGAGGACAAGCCCTGTGGACTGGACCGAGTTCTTGGTCCCATTGAGCGATTGATCTATCGCATTTCGGGCATTGATCCAAAAGAGGAAATGTCATGGAAAAAATACGCAGTAATGATGCTGCTATTTAACGTCGTTGGTTTTTGGGCCGTGTATCTAATCCTTCGAGCGCAAGCAATTCATCCAGCAGTATTAAATCTACAAAACTTTCCAGCCAATAGCCCAGATTTAGCATTCGACACCGCAGCCAGTTTTGCCACGAATACCAATTGGCAGAGCTACGGCGGGGAAACAACGATGAGCTATCTGTCGCAGATGTTGGCGCTGGGTGTGCAGAACTTTTTGTCGGCCGCCTGCGGCATCGCAGTGCTGGTGGCATTGATTCGTGGATTAGCACGGCGCTCAGTCGCCACGATTGGCAACTTTTGGTACGACCTGGTTCGCTCGACGCTGTACGTCTTACTTCCGCTGTCGCTTGTTTTAGCGTTGGTTTTAGTCTCGCAGGGAGTGATCCAAAACTTCAAAGGATATGACACAGCCATACTGATGCAGTCGACGACTGGAGCCGATGGCAAAGCAGTGACGGAAGTCACACTGCCAATGGGGCCGGCGGCTTCACAAGTTGCGATCAAACAGTTGGGCACTAACGGTGGCGGATTCTTCAATGTCAATTCAGCGCATCCTTACGAAAATCCAACACCGCTTGCAAACTTCTTGGAAATGATTGCCATTCTGGTGATTTCCAGTGGACTCTGTTACACATTCGGCGTGATGGTTGGCGACACGCGCCAAGGTTGGGCGGTGCTGGCAGCTATGTTCGTGATTCTGATTCCTTTGACAATTTTCGCCACCTGGCAGGAGCAGAGAGGCGTGCCCGCTTACGATGCGATGGGAGTCGATCAGCAAGCTTCGGCGACACAGTCGGGGGGGAACATGGAGGGGAAAGAGACGCGGTTCGGCATCGTCAATTCCGCAGTGTGGGCTTCGGCCACCACAGGTGCGTCGAACGGCAGCGTGAATTCCACGCACGATTCGTTTACGCCTCTGGGTGGCCTGGTGCCCATGTGGCTGATTCAACTAGGCGAAATTATTTTTGGCGGCGTGGGGAGTGGACTGTACGGCCTGTTGATGTTCGCCATCGTCGCTGTATTTGTGGCAGGGCTCATGGTGGGCCGGACGCCGGAATACCTTGGAAAGAAAATTGAAGCTTATGAAATGAAGATGGCTTCTTTGGTAATTCTAATCCCACCGCTCTTGGTGCTTGTCGGAACGGCAGTCGCCGTGTGTGGATCGGGCCTCACTTACGAAGCCACAGGCGCAGATGACAAAGTAGAAGTGAAGAGTAATCTCAACAACCCTGGTGCGCATGGTTTTTCCGAAGTGCTGTATGCTTTCTCGTCGGCCGGCAATAACAACGGCAGTGCCTTTGCGGGCCTAACCGCCAATGCCCCGTGGTACAACACGGCGCTGGGAATCGTAATGCTCGCGGCCCGCTATTGGTTGACGATCCCGACATTGGCGATCGCGGGCTCGCTAGCGAGAAAGAAATTCACGCCCCCAGGGGCAGGGACATTGCCCACGCATAGGCCGCTGTTTGTCGTGATGCTAGTCAGCACAATATTGCTGGTCGGTGCGCTGACATTCGTGCCGGCATTGGCATTGGGGCCCATCGTCGAACATCTACAAATGCTCGGTCCTTAACACATTAAATGCGAATTCTGCCCTAACCACAAGGATTATGGGAACCCTCAGGGGTCAAAGCATATGACTATTGGCACTAAAGCACGTCCTTTGTTCGATCCGCCAATTGTGAAGCGCGCGCTCGTGGATGCGGTATTAAAGCTCAACCCGCGCCGACAGGTACGCAACCCGGTGATGTTCACCGTGTTCATCGGCAGCATTCTGACCACAGGATTGGGAATCTATGCCCTGTCTTCCAGCGGCTCGGAATCGCCGGCCTTTATTTTCGGCGTATCGGCCTGGCTGTGGTTCACCGTTCTGTTTGCTAACTTCGCCGAAGCGATGGCTGAGGGACGCGGTAAAGCTCAAGCAGATTCCTTGCGCGCGACTCGCCGCGATGTAACAGCTAAACAACTTGAAGAACCGCGCTATGGAGCAAAGCATCGACCAACTCCTGCCTCGCTCTTGCGAAAAGACGACATCGTACTAGTCGAAGCCGGCGAATTCGTTCCCGGCGATGGCGAAGTGATTGAAGGTGTGGCCTCTGTTGATGAAAGTGCAATCACTGGTGAAAGTGCGCCGGTCATTCGCGAAAGTGGCGGTGATCGCAGCAGCGTCACCGGCGGAACTCGGGTGCTGTCTGATTGGCTCGTTATAAAGATTACGGCCAACCCGGGCGAGACTTTCATGGACCGCATGATTTCGCTCGTAGAAGGTGCGAAACGGCAAAAGACGCCTAATGAAATTGCACTCGACATTTTGCTCGCGGCAATGACGATTATTTTCTTGTTCGTGTGCGCCACGCTGTTGCCATATTCCAAATACAGTGTTGAGGCCGCTGGGCAAGGTAACCCGATCACAGTCACGGTGCTGGTAGCGCTGTTGGTATGTTTGATTCCCACCACCATCGGCGGATTGCTGTCCGCCATTGGCATTGCGGGCATGGACCGCATGATTCAAGCCAACGTGATCGCCATGTCAGGGCGAGCAGTCGAAGCGGCGGGCGACGTGGATGTGTTGCTATTGGACAAGACAGGCACCATCACGATGGGCAATCGTCAAGCTGTGGAACTTATTCCGGCATCGGGCGTCGGACAGGGAGATTTAGCCGACGCTGCGCAATTAGCATCGCTGGCCGATGAAACCCCGGAAGGACGCAGCATTGTGGTGTTGGCCAAGGAAAAGTATGGACTGCGAGGGCGGAATATCCATGAACTCGGTGCGTCGTTCATACCTTTTTCGGCGCAAACCCGGATCAGTGGCGTGGATTTCGACGGTCGTCAGATTCGCAAAGGCGCGGCAGAAGCGATTAAGGCATTCGTCAACGAGCATGGAGGGAACGTCGATGGCGACATTCAACGCGCCGTCGAAGACATCGCCAAATGCGGCGGAACGCCACTGGTTGTCGCCGACGGTGGTCGCGCATTGGGCGTTGTGTATCTCAAAGACATCGTTAAAGGCGGCATCAAAGAACGCTTTGCCGAATTGCGCCGCATGGGCATCAAGACGGTAATGATTACCGGCGACAATCCGCTCACAGCCGCGGCCATTGCAGCAGAATCCGGCGTAGACGATTTTCTCGCGCAAGCCACACCGGAAGCAAAGCTCAAGATGATCCGCGAGAGTCAAGCGGGCGGTCGCTTAGTCGCGATGACTGGCGATGGCACGAACGACGCCCCCGCACTGGCGCAAGCCGACGTAGCAGTGGCAATGAACTCCGGCACGCAAGCAGCGAAGGAAGCCGGCAATATGGTCGATCTCGATTCCAATCCGACCAAGCTGATTGAAATCGTCGAGATTGGCAAACAGTTGCTCATCACTCGCGGATCGCTGACGACGTTCAGTTTGGCGAATGACGTGGCCAAGTATTTCGCGATTATCCCAGCGGCATTTGCCAGCACCTATCCGGTATTGGACAAGCTGAACATCATGCGGCTGGCGACGCCGAATAGCGCGATTCTTTCGGCAGTGATTTTCAATGCTCTGATAATCATCGCGCTAATTCCGCTGGCGCTGCGCGGCGTCCGCTATAGAGCGGTGGGTGCCGCGAAATTGTTACGCGACAACTTGTTGATCTACGGATTGGGCGGGCTGATTGTGCCATTCGTTGGAATCAAAATCATCGATCTATTGCTCGTGGGAATGCACCTCACTTAATCGAGAATAAACATGTTCAAGCAATTATGGACCGTTTTGGTGGTGTTTTTACTGCTGACGATTGTAACTGGCATCGTCTATCCCGTGCTGGTAACTGTCATTGCTCAAGTCGTTTTTCCACATCAAGCTAACGGCAGCTTGATCGTGCAGGGGGATAAAACGGTTGGTTCGGAACTGCTCGGCCAGCATTTCGACGATCCAAAATATTTCTGGGGTCGACCGTCAGCGACCGGGGCATTTCCCAATGATGCTTCGTCCTCAACAGGAAGCAATTACGGTCCGACTAATCCGGCGCAGTTCGATGCCGTGAAGGGCCGGCTCGAAGCCTTTCACAAAGCTCAGCCAGATGATTCTCGCCCGGTGCCCGTCGAATTGGTCACGGCTTCCGCCAGTGGGCTTGACCCGGAAATCAGTCCCGGAGCCGCAGAGTTTCAAGTAGGGCGGGTGGCCAAGCAGCGTGGATTATCGGAAGAAAAAGTCCGTCAGTTGGTTGGAGTCAACACAGACGGCAGAAGCTTGGG
>DASXPQ010000191.1:0-8047 GCA_036493575.1 Pirellulales bacterium | reverse complement strand
TACCGAGGCCGGTGTCATTGGATCGCATGATCGCGGCGGCGGAGATCTTGGCTGAAGATCTCCCATTTGTCCGCGTCGATTTTTACGAGCTTCACGACCAGCCAAAATTCGGAGAAATGACTTTCTATCCGGCGTCCGGATTTGACTATTTCGACCCGCCAGAATGGGACGTAAAGATTGGAGCATTCTGGCGATAATCTTCGTTAAAAAAATTACCTGAACACTCAGACCGTTTGTCCGGTTTCCGACATTACAAAATATTCATCTGCAAACGCTCGAAATCACTGGTTTTGGCTGCACCGTTTAACCACAGCCAGTAAAATTGATTCACGCGAACACATGGATTTCTTATGGTGTTCGCTAGTAGCGTCATGACCTTCCAGGGATCCGAGTGACGGCAACCGACCTACCGGTGCTAACGCGGCTCGCCAAACCGTATGGCGGTTGTCGCATGCTATTTCGCGCGCTCGTTCGGCCCAAAACCTTTAGCGAAAAAATTCAGCGGATGAAGATTTTCAATCGCGATCCGCGATTGCCGGAGCGTGAGAATAAGATTCTCGTCAAAGAGTTCGTTAAGAACAAGCTGGGCCGCGAATGGGTGACGCCGGTCTTATGGCAAGGCGAATACTTGCCTCCTCTTGAGCAAAGAACTTGGCCAATTCCATTCGTCATCAAGGCAAACAACGGATGCGGCTGGAATGTATTCGTGCGACAGGAGTCCGATCTTGATTGGGCCCGCATCGAGAAATTGACGGAGGAATGGCATCGTACTCAATTCGGTGCCGATCTTGGTGAATGGCTCTATGGAGAAATCAAGCCGGCTCTGCTTGTTGAGCCATTTATCGGTGAACATTCGAATCTTCCAATAGATTACAAACTTTGGGTCTTCCGCGGCAAAGTCCAATTTATCCAGGTCGACACGGATCGCGAGCATGCCCACAAACGGACAATGTTCGACAGAAACTGGCAGCCACTTCCTTTCACGCTTGTATATTCCCAGGATCCGCGGCCTATACCGAAACCGGCATCGTTGGATCTTATGATCAAGGCAGCGGAAAGTTTGGTCGAAGACTTCCCGTTTGTCCGCGTCGATTTTTATGAGATCAACGATCAACCCAAATTCGGCGAAATGAGCTTCTATCCGGAATCGGGATTCGGACGTTTTGACCCCCCAGAGTGGGACGTTAAGATCGGGCAACTTTGGCCTTAGACACGTTTGTTGCTGGTGTCACCGCTAGTGCGCGCAGCAGCCATTATCGCCGTAGTCTACCGGTTCACTGTATTTGATCTGTATTCAAAGCCATTCGCTTAAGCTTGCCGGCAATGCGCCTTCCGACGCTGACTGTTCGTCCAAGAACGGATGGTCGTCGATAGCGGATCCGATACGATGGTGTGAGGGTTCCGCCAAATTTGCGGAAAAATCGCTCCACCGGGGGAATGACAGATCCCTCAAAGTCGAATTCTGCCAACCTCAGATTGACTGCCGTATATTGTATGGCGCGCCACATAGCCAAGGCTACGGCATTGTTCGATTTTGCTGCATGATCATAACCGCCGAGAAGGTAGTAAGCGCGTTTTTCATCCCATACGATCCACACGCCACCCGCGGGCTTATCCTCTTTGTTCCGCGCAAGAAATGCTAAGCAACGATCTGCAGATCGTAACGCGCGTTCGATCTTATGAGCAGTTTGTTCGTAGAGCGGCGTAAGGTGTTGACGTTCGAAGCTTATCTCACGCAAGCGCAGAATTGATTCCAAATCCGCTCCAGTTTCGACCCGTATGCCCGCCTTTTCTGCGCTGACAATGTTGCGGCGACGAGCGGCGTCCATGTTTTCAAACACGGAGTCAAAGTTCGCTAGTGAAAGGCGATAAGTGTAGCCCAGCCCAACCGTAAAGCCCTGCCAACGAAATGGCATCGTATCGATAACTTCGGGAGAGAAATCAATGTCGACCTGTCTAAACTCGTGTGCCAGGAACGTGGCAAACGCTATTCCTATTTCTTTGTTATTCGATATTTCCGTGACGTATTTGCCCTGGGAAGCCGGATACAGGATGCCAAGATAAGGCGTGATGCCGCGGTGGGGCATTCCCGCAGTGCGATTGCCCAAAAGACCCAGAGCGAAGCCGCCCCGCATTTCGTTGCCCCGAAAACAGCCAAGCAACTGGTAGGGTACGGATGCGGCTTCTAGCCAAAGTGTCGTGTGAAAAAGCGTACCCTGTGGGGACTGCCGGACGAATTCATCCCATCGGACAAATTCGCCCGGCTCCAGGGCGCGAACTTCGTAGTCGCGTGAAGTGCCGTTCGAAGAAGTCTGTCGATTGACCGCAGCGCTTGATTTGGTGAGCACCAGGGCGCCATCCTTTCGGGGGTTAACGCCGTTATTGCCTCATTGGGGATCGGCGAGAACGGTGGATTTAGGACTGCGCACTTTCGATTTCAGTTTCGACACGAATTTCCAAAGCGGGCGCTCCCAATCGAAAAGCCAGTTTTGCTCAACGTGAGCTCCCCAGGAAGATTTAAATGTTGCCAATGATTCATTGACAGAGCCAACGCCGGAATTTCCCAGGTTCAAGTACCCGGCGCCACTTTCGCAAGCCCATTGAATTCCAGCGTCCATAACCGAAGTGGCGGGATAGAGATGGCTAAACTCTCGGTCAGCCACTCCATGAAGATAGTAAATCGAATTTCCATCTCGAAGAAACAATGCACCGCCTATAACTGAGCCCTCATATTCCGCGACCTTAAAGCAAGCGTTTGCTTCGCCCATATTGACCAAATCCATGGTCAATTGCGCAGGGTAGGCAAATCCCCACCCCTTATTATGGGCATGTTTGGAATAGATGGAGTGATACGCCAATATATCTTTGGCGTCGCTGGTGCTTCGCACGCTAACGCCCCTGCGGGCGGCCTTCCGCACGTGGTTTCGAGTCGTTGCGCTGTAGTTCTCAAAGAGATCCCCGTAGGCACGATCGAGTTTAAGTACGTGAATTTGAACCCGGTCGGGGACCAAGCCTAGCGAACTCAACATTCTGGCCAGAGGCTCGTGGTCGAAGCGCACTTGCCACCGCAACGTGCGGGTCCGGAAACCTCGCTGCATTTGATGGAGTATGTGCTCCACCGTTGAACGGCTCAACTCGCCGCTCCAACCTGGGCTTGTCCAAAGATCATCTGGCTTTGGTCCTGAAATCTTGGATGCAGCGTAGCGCACTGGCTCCCGTACCACATGCATCGTTCTGTCTTGTCCAGAACCGTGCACTTGAATAGCGACAGGCTCGCATTCGCTAAATGCGCGACACCAGCTGTTTATAAACTCGGCCGTCGAGAAAACAGTCGTATGACCATTGCGCATCTGGCCGATTTCCAATTCGGACGGTTGCCCGCCATGCGTTATTTTTGTCACGGCGTTGGACTCGACTAAAGAATGCTTCATTGCTCAGTCCGTTCGCAGCGATTATTTGCATTCACTTAAATCATATTCGGATTTTATCATAGGAAACGTCGATAAAATAAGTGTTATTCATTAATCAAGTTACGCTCTTCGCAGTTTAAAGATGAGATAGCTATTGGCGGACAGGGCCCAAGCGTGCATTCAACTTTCAAAGATAATGAGACTTTCCGGCGTTGGCGCAAGCGGCCGCGTGGTGGCCCCAAGGAAACCGGCCTCCTTGGCCATCTCGTCAAGTTCGCGAACTGTATATGCGTCACCGCCGGGGGTGGTGGCCAGCATCCAGAAAGCGAACATCGCGGCCGTCGGCGGAGAAATTCGATCTTCGTTTGGAACAAAATCAATGCCTAGCACGCGTCCACCGACGGAGATGCTCTCTTTGACTTTGCGTAGCAGCGATACACAGGTTGGCATATCAAAGTGATGCAGAAAGTTAGGCAGCAGTATCAAATCGAAATCGCCGCCCCAATCCATTTCCAGCGCATTTCCTGCCAGCATACGGAATCGATCGCCCACACCGGCCGCTTCAGCGTTCGCGCGCGTGACTGACAATACTTGAGACCAGTCGACGGCAGTAACCAAAGCCTCCGGAAGTATTTTCGCTATTTCGATCCCAAACAGACCGTGTCCTGCAGCAATATCGAGTACCGTATATGGCTGATCTGGAAGCGTGGCGACGTATGCGGCGACTCGCTTGGCCGTTGTTGCTGCAAAAGGCACAGCTGCTTTGGCAAAGCGAACCCAGACAGGATGATCTGGCGAAACGTTGGCCAGCCCCACCGAACCGCCGCGCTTTACATACGAGACCGGGTCACCGAGAAAAAGATCAAGAATCTCCGGTGCAGCAACAAAGTCAACGATTCTTCCCATGGCCAGCGGCGCGGATTCATCGAGAAATGTGCGCGCGACGTGCGTCAGGGTATAGCGCGAATCTTGCTTTTCCAGCAGGCCAATCACCGTGAGGTAATCACATAGGATCCGTAAGCCTCTGGGTGAGGCACCGGTTCGAGAACTGAGATCGTCCAATGATAATGTGTCGGCACCAACTACAGTAAAAATATCGAGCTTTACTGCGGCGATAAGCGCCGCAGTCTTCTGATAGGCTAGAGCAACATCGAAAATGGGGTTCTCAAATGCATTGGTCATTAGTAGCTGGCCATCGGGTCAACTCGTGGAGAGATTGACTTTAATCTTTCTACTTCGCGGGTTTCAGGTACGTCTTCAGATGATCCGCGACATTGGCAAAATCGATGAATTCGTGCGTGCCTTGCGATTGGGCCACCTCGAGGTCGGGGCTTATTTGTCCCCACGCACCCGTGCCGAAATCGACTTTGATGTAGATGACACGCACCGCAAGCGGCTGCGGAACATAGTCCGACATTGCGGCTGCATACCGTGAGGTCCGGGTATCGGCGAACCGCCCGATCGGCAGCATCTGCTCGTTCGTGTCCGAATCGTCTCGGACGATTGGTGCGGCATCTCCACGCACTTTTGCCGCTAGCAAATCCAACCGCCGCCAAATCGCAGCTGCGCGCTTGTTCCAAGAATAGTTCACAAATCTTTGGAGTTGCACGCCTCGAAACCACGTCCAAGCCATCACTTGATCGACAGGTGCCCCAAAAATTGGCCGCGCCCGCCTCATCGCTGAAAAAAGAGTTTGGACAGCTCTCCGCGCGTTAATGGTCGGGGGGTCGACCATAACGACCATCTCAACTTCTTTTCCGGCGTCCACCAGCATCCGGGCGACTTCGAAAGCAATTATGCCTCCAAGACATTGGCCACCCAGACGGTAGGGGCCCTCCGGTTGGGCCTCCAAAATCGTTGGTAAACGGTCGGCGGCCATTGCCTCGATAGAAGCCGGGATAAGTTCCTTGCCTGTGCCATGTGGAGCGACAACGAAAAGAGGCTGATCTGGCCCCAGAATGTTTGCCAGCGTAATTGCGTGACGGCCGAACGAGTTGAAATGCCCATGGAAGTAGATCAGCGGTCGTCGCTGTCCGCTTGCGTTCATTTTGCTGAGATATTTTTGTTGAAGCCCGCCGCTCTGTGACAGATTCTCTGCCAGTTGCCGAATCGTCGTGGCCTCAAACAGGATTGAGCTGGGAATCGTCTGACCGGTCAGCGCCTCCACCTCAAAAAGCATATCTGTCGCAAGCAGCGAATCTCCGCCCTTCTCAAAAAAGTCATCATCAACAGTAAGAGGTGACGTCTTGAGCAGGCGTTCCCAAATTGCCAGAAGCCCTTTGACCAAAGTGTCCTGAGTGGTCGTGTTGTCGGTCAAGGGCATTGCTTGAGTTTGTCCCGACGTCGCCGGCGCATCGACCCAAGACTCGGTCAGCCGTCGTCGTTGAACTTTTCCTGTGATCCCTTTGGGTAATTGCTCCCGGACGACAATCCGCCGGGGGACTTTGAAGGAGGCAACTCTATCCTGAAGGAATCTGCGCAATTCCACGGAAGTGGCCGTCATCCCAGGTCGAAGCACAACAGCCGCGGCGACATCTTCTCCGAGGCGGGCATGCGGAACTGGAAATGCGGCTGCCTCGGCGACAGCGGGATGACCTAGGAGCGCATCGTCGATTTCCGCAGGGGAAATCTTCTCGCCACCACGATTAATCACATCACTTTTACGGCCGTGGAGGGTGAGGAAACCATCGTGATCAATGCTGCCCACATCTCCTGACCTAAACCATCCGTCGTTAAACGACGTGCGATTGAGTTCTGCAGCACCCAGATAGCCTGAAATTACTGTTGGCCCCCCCACCAGTATCTCGCCCTGCTGACCTGAGGTGACCGGCTGTCCATCATCTCCCACGATAACAATGGTCCCGGGTGGGGGAATTCCGCACGTGCCCGGCTTGGATGCACCGGGCGGGGGCAAATTTGCTGAAATTTGCGCCGCTTCGCTCGAGCCATAGTGTTCAACCACTGGTACGCCAAGCGTCTTTT
Source organism: Pirellulales bacterium (assembly GCA_036493575.1). Taxonomy (GTDB): domain Bacteria; phylum Planctomycetota; class Planctomycetia; order Pirellulales; family JADZDJ01; genus DATJYL01. Next base: position 1,655 of record DASXPQ010000191.1, on the reverse strand, counting down.
GGAGACCCGCTAAAACATTTTCTGGCAGGGGCGCGCCGCCTGAAAGGATAAAGCGCAACGCATGCCCAGTCTTGGCGTCCGCTCTAGCTTGCGTCTGATCGAAAACCAACCGATGCAAGGTGGGGCCGGCTGAATACCAGGTCGGTTTTAAAAAACTGAACCATTCCAGAAAGTCGAACTTAGTAGCGTCACTTGGAAACGCCGCTGTTCCACCAGTAAGGAGCGGCGTAAAAACCGTTACCTTCAGGCCGTGTGAATAGAAAACCGGGCTTGCGCAGAGACAACGATCTTGCGGTGTCAGATTGAACCAGGCCTGAACTCTGCCCGCAGCAGCCAGCATGTTGCGATGGCTGAAAGGAATCAACTTAGGTTCGGCGGCCGTACCCGAAGTCTGCAGTATGAAAGCGGGCGCGTCGGGTTCTGGCTCATCGGGCTCGGGGGCTGCTGCAATCGTGCTGTTTCTCGGTATCGCAACACCAAAGCCGAGGGTGTCCTCTGCTAACGGCGTCAGTTCGATAATGTTCACGCCTTTTGACTCTGCCGCTTTACGTGCAGCGGAATCGCTTCCTTTCAGCAAAACGATGGCAACCGGTTGAAGGGCGGCAAAACTCGTTTCTATTTCCCGGAGGGTTTGCCGCGGATTGAGGGGGATGCTGACAGCGGAGCAGGCTGTGGCAACGATCGCCAAGGCGGCTTGTGGGCCGTTGGGTAAACCAATCGCTATTCGCGCATTGCGATCGTACCCATTGGCGCGCAAAGCCGACCGCATGTCATCGATCAACCGCTGCAAGTCGCGGTAAGATAAGGGCGTAAAGCCCGGTGACACGACCGCCGTATGCTCGGGTTGCAACTCGGCGCGATTCCGGATCGCTTCACCAACTGTGCGCTGGCTATCAGACATTCTCGTTTCGCGCGCCTTTAATTGCGGAGCCAGCAAACAAAACCCTCAACGTCGTTTCCACCGCAAGATAACAGCCTTGACTTTGTAAGCCAATCTTGTGAGCCGCGCTTCATTCGCTATGGTTTATCGGCAATCTAACGCGCACGAAGTTGCGTTTTGTCTCACCGTCACGTCAGTTGCTGGGGCGGATAATCGCGAAACGCGCCTTTTGGCCGCTCTCTTGCAGCCAAATCAAGAATTGGTCCAAATGGCACGTGGCGATTAAATGCGATTAATGGGATTGATGTAAGTAGCAAGACGCCGTTAACGATCTAGCCGCGCCTAGTAAGCATTTGAGTATGCGCGCTTCGCGAATGCCGTCATCGCTATGATCTTCATGTCGAAGAGGAACGACCAGTTGTCGATATATTGAAGATCATATTCGATGCGCTGCTCCATCTTTAGAAGCGTATCAGTCGATCCACGATACCCATTTACCTGCGCCCAGCCGGTAATCCCCGGCTTGACGTTATGCCGCCGCGAGAACGGCGCTATGACTTTAGTAAACATATCGTTGTGAGCTGTTGCATGGGGCCGTGGCCCAACGATCGACATCTCACCTTTTAGTACATTGATGAGCTGGGGCAGTTCATCAATGTTGGTCCCACGGATGATGCGTCCAATGCGCGTTACCCGCGGGTCGTTTTGGATGGTCGGCCTAAATTTGCCCCCGTCACCGCCGCAGACCATTGATCTAAATTTAAGGACATGGATT